>DATJEQ010000424.1:0-4282 GCA_035496495.1 Polyangiaceae bacterium | reverse complement strand
GTCGGTCAGCGGCGCACTCCAGTCGCTCCAGGTCTTATCGGGATCCGAAGTGTTACCGGAGCGCGTCGACAGCTCCACCTTGCCGCTGGCCAGCCAGCTCATACGACCAAATTTGGCACGCAATTGCAGATCCATCGGCTTGCTGGTCCACACCGCATCCGCTCCGCCCATCCCACGCACGGGGTGAATCACCGCTGGATCGCTGGAGAAGACGAAACGCTGAGCACCGGAAAGCGCCAGTGCGGTCACCTGACGTTCACTGGTATCGGCCAGCAGGATCACCGCGTGCGAATCGCTCACGGTGTACACACGCCCTTCCACCCCGCTGCCCACATAGGGGCGATTGTCGTCACCGAGAACCAAACTCACAAAATAGTCATCCCCGTCATCGATCAATTCCTCGGGGACACCGGCGGAACTGAAACGGTACAGCGTGCCTTTGCCTTTCGCGGGCGCCGCCGCGGCGACTGGCACCGCGCTGTCACGTTGCCCTGGGCGACGCTCCGAGGGGCGCGCCTCTTGTTTGATCTCATTGGCAATCGCGTACACCTCGTCGTTCGGCGCAACTGCGACCGCGCGCACTTCGGTGCGCCCAAAGTCGTACAACACGCTGGCACGCCCAGGCCCAGTGATCGAGTAAAGCCGTGCTTTGTCGCTGGCGCCCGCGAACACTTGGCCGTTGTGCCCGACGGCAACGCTGACCAAATGCTGTTCCTCCGCGTCGAAATAAACTTGTGCATCGCCGTTGGCGCTGATGCGGAACAGTTTTCCTTCGGGCCCAGTGCCGGCGTAGAGCACCTTGGCCTTGGCGTCGTAGGCCAAGCAGTACACGTGATCCACACCGGGCAACTTGCTGAAATCACTCAACTTTCCGCCTTGCCAGCGCATCAGAGTGCCACTCGCAATGCTGCCGACGATCACGTTGCCGCCAAAGGCCTCAGCCAGTGCGCTCAGGGTCATCCCTTTGGCTTCCGCCAGCAGCGTGGTGTTGCCGTTCGCGTATTTGTAAAGGCGCCCCTCGTCGCCAGTGCCGAGCAACACGCTGCCGTCTTTCTGAACCAACGCGCTCCAGATGGAGGTGGCATCGGCCAGCGGCACGCTGCCTAAATTGAATCCCGCCCGCAGCTTACCATTTGAATCAACGGACACTCCTTGCAGCTCGCCGCCCTTGAAATCGTCACCGCTGCGTAGCTCGATGCGTTGCGTACCGACCGCCGCACCCGGACGAGCAGCGAGCAACAAGGACGCTGCCGTCAAGGTGCCAAACGCGACCTGTGTTAACCAATGAATGTTTCTTGATCGCATGAACAGGACCTTGCAGTTTGAAGCAGTTGAACAACTAGTTTTAGTGGAGGGCCGATTTCACTTGCACGGTGACGCTATCGCCGCCCACCACGAAATCATCGAGAGGCACCACTTGATCAGTCTGCGAGCGATAGGGCTCAGGAGCTACAGTGCTAGTCGTCGGGCGCATTGTTTCCATCACACCCGGAGGCAGATCTTCTGCAATGCGCCCCTTGAACGCCAAGCCATCGCCGCTGACGTACGAGAGCACAACGCTCTTCGGCGGGTAGGTGGGGTTTTGCAAATTCTCGACCGTTTGCGCGAGTGAATCGGGCGAGGCGTGCGCGCGTTGCACCATGTAGCCCGGCTGAATTTCAATCGTGAGCTTTTCACCAGCTAGATATTTCGGAACATGCACAGTGACCACGCGCGTGATGGCGGGCCCCGCAAAGGGCAGCAGCGTCAAGCGCACGTGAGCGTCTTCCCCGGCCAACACTTCGCGCTCCATCACTTCCGCGCCGCGTAGGCGCAACAGATCGCGTGAGTAATGTAGATCGATTTCCATGTTGGCGCTTTCGATGGCGACGGGACGCCAAGGGTTATTGAGCAGGACGCCTACCGCGTAGACCAAATTCGAGCGGAGAAAATCTCGCGGCTCGGGCGTGCCGCCGACGGCCACGCCGTAATCGTCTATAGAAAGCTCGCCAAAGCCTCTCACTTTGAGCTTGCTGGTGGCGGTGTAACTCACGTCTTGATGTTCCGATGCGGCGGCCTGCAACGCACTGCCCAGCGCAATCGCAACGAACGTGGGCGCCATGAACTTATCGTGCGTGACCTCGAAGTTCCAATCCGTGTACGGCGCACCGGCTGCACCCTTGATCTTCAAAGAAACCGGAATGACGTGCGGCACGGCGGAGTGAGAAACCACGATCGACGCTTGCCGATCGCTGACCAATGCCCCGACATCCCGCACACCCATGCCGATTTTGAAAGAACGCTGCGAACTGGCCAAAAACCACAGCACTTCGCCCACAGCGGTAGGCAGATTCGTCACGCCCGAATTCATCATGGGGTGGCCAAAGCCGAGCAATTTGTCGCCTTCGACGCGTGTCACTGTGCCCAAGCCCATGGCGTTCATGTCGCCGCGGATCAGTTGCACGCCCAATGCCCCGCCGTCTTCAAAGCGCTTCGGCGCGTCCGCTTTTTGCGTGCCACCGCCACCGGCTTGCAGTGAGGTTAGCCCCAAAGGCTCCAGCAGCTCATTGGCCAGTGCAATGGCGCCGGGAGTCATGCCACCGAAGAGCAAGGGCGTGGCCACCGGTTGCAGGGGGCTTTGGGGCGAAACGCCAGTATTGCGTTGCTGGGCAATTTGCTGAGCGTGGTGCTCTAGCGAATAATCCTTGAGCGAACCCTGATAACGGTTGCCAGCGCCACCCTCGCCTTTGTTGCTAGCAACCCGCGGCGACTTGGGATCGAACAGCACAGGCCAGCCATCCAATTCTTTTGGCAGCGGGCGCTCAATGTCGTCGAGCATGGCGCGAATGGGGGTCACGCCCGCAACCGGCTCGTCACCGAAGCTCCAGCCGTACGCGTACGCGCCGATCATCTTGTCGTTGATGTAGATCGGGCTGCCGCTCATGCCCGCAACCACCTTGGTCACATCCAAGCGCGGGTGCTTTGTCTTGATCAGGATCAATTCTTGGCGCGGCGCAAAATTGGGCAACACACCGATTACTTCCACATCGAAGCGCTCAGGCTTAGTGCCCTCGAATACCGTGAGGCCATAGCCTTTCATGCCCGGTTTGATTTCCGAAACCGACATCACATTCGGTCGATTGGTGCGGCCATCGGCACTCACTTTCACGAGCGGCAGAGAAGCCAAAAGCCCAGCGATGGTCGCCGCGATCAGCGTTCGAGAGGGCGACAGTCGGATCATCTGCGAATCGGGGGAAGCTGCGCTGCGGCTCGCTCTGGAGAATGCCAGCGCGCATCAATACTTATAGACGGCGGGTCTCACCGCCAGACGAAAATTCGAACCAAGACGCCCAGTTTCCTTTGCTTTCATAAGCCCGTCCGCCAAACTCCGGAAGCCCTGGCCCGCCCCGGGATCCTCGAGCATGCGCACCCTCCTCGCCGCCACCCTGGTGCTGAGCTTTGCCGCCTGGCTGACCTTGCACGTCGTGCTGGTGGCGCGTTTGCTGTTCCGCTCCCCGCGTTGGATGTCACTGCTCGCCCTGCTTCCGCCCTTGGCGCCGCTTGCGCCCTACTGGGGTTACCAAACGGGCCTGCGGCGAAGCGCCATAAGCTGGGGCGCGGCCTTGGCCGCCTACGCCGTGGCACTCGCGTTCGCATACGCGTTGGGCCAGTGAAGCAGCGCCTTAGCCTGCTGCGGGTGATCGACGAATCCGGGAAGGACTACCTCTTCCCCAGTGCACAATTCGCCCGCCAGCGTGCTCGGTTTTGATCTTTGGACGCCGGGGGTTGATTTTCTAAGCAACTGGAACGATGCGGTGACCGACCGCTGTTCCTGGCGTGTTTCGTGTTGTTGGCCCATTTCTGAATATCGAAACCATTGCCGCAGGACGCGAGATTCGTGAGCTGCGGCGATTGAAAAGGGCCTATGGCCGTGGGCGCTGGCGGAAGTGCAAGGGATTTGCTAGAATTGAGATTGCTAATGGCATCAAACACGTCGCGGAAATCCACTGGTATGAAGCGCACGGGGTCGGTCGCAAGGAAATCAAGATCAAGCGGATCATCAGGTAGCGGTCGTGCTTCTTTTGTAATTTGCCTCTCGAATGCCGGTTACCCTGCGTCGCTTGAGCCGCGCAAGATATACGTCACCCGTTCCGATCCGAAGGCAGAGCGCCTTGGCCTACTTCGAGTGATCGACGAATCCGGCGAGGACTACCTGTTCCCCAGCGCACAATTTGCTCGCCTCGCTTTGCCTCCGGCGGTGGCTAAAGCGCTGCCGACTTGAGGTTCGAACACGAGTGAAATC
>DATJEQ010000423.1:0-6519 GCA_035496495.1 Polyangiaceae bacterium | reverse complement strand
TACGATCCGCCTAATTTCCTAGTGTTGGACGAACCCACCAACCACCTCGACATGGGCACCAAAGAAATGCTGGTCAAAGCCCTAGCGCAGTTCGAAGGCACGTTGCTGTTCGTCTCTCACGATCGCAATTTCTTGCACGCACTCTCAAATCGAGTGCTCGAAATCACCGCCGAAGGGATCCACCAGTACACCGGGGGCTACACCGAATACGTCGCGCAGACGCACCGCGAAGCGCCCGGCATCAATTGATCTACAGCCCGTAATCGCCAGCAAGGCCGAAGAAGAAGCCGCTCAACGAAATCCCTAAATCCAAGCGCGCGACGAAATGCCGGGTTGGCTTGTAGCGCAGCCCGGTTTGCAACGCGAGCCAGGGGAACACGACGGGCTTGTCTCCGCCGTTGATCCAACTGGGCTCTGACTTGTTGAGCACTGCGTCCTTCGAACAAAAGGTGTTCACCGCAGGACCAGTGCACTTCACCCACTGATCGAGCGGCAGATTGGGATTACCGCCCGGCGGCGTGATCTCACTGCGTGTCACAGTGCCGAACACCGCGGCCAAGCCCGCGCCGCCCCCATACACCAAACTTAGCCCAGGCTTCAATTCGTGCGAGCCCAGCAAATCCACGGTAAAATACCAAAGCTTTAGATTGGCAGAATCGATTTCCCACGCATCAATCGGATCTTTCTTGCCCTTCATCAGCGTGTCGCCCATTGAGTAGAAGGCGAGCCAAGAAGAAAGATTGAACTCCATCCCGTCTTTGCGAATGGTGAACTCTGGACCAATGCCGTTGATGTACAGGGTTTTGCCGCCCTCGACGAAAGCGCTCAATACAAACTTGGGCAGAATGATACCGCGGTAACGCAGGCCCACGAAGCGGTACGTCTTGCCATCTTCTTCCACCGGTGATCTATCGGCAGCAGCTTTGTCGGCGGCAGCTTTATCCGCCGCTGCCTTATCCGCGGCAGCTTGCTCGGCGGCAGCCTTGTCCGCGGCAGCTTTTTCGGCAGCAGCTTGCTCGGCGGCGGCCTTTTCGGCCGCAGCTTGTTCGGCTGCAGCCTTATCCGCGGCGGCCTTTTCGGCCGCAGCCTTTTCGGTCGCTGCTTTCTCCGCAGCTTTGTCGTGTTTGGATTTAGCAATCGCCGCAGGAGTACCGAGCGTGAACCCGATGAACGCCACGCAACTGATCACCCTCGCAAACTTGCTTTGGAACATCCCGCGCTTCCCTGTGCTGCCGCTTTCTTGTGCCGCTGGCTCCCGTGTCCGCTCCCCGCGCGGTTGTGGCTAATTCAATCACTCTAGAAGCTCAAAATGATCAGAAAAACACAATTCCTCCGCTCAAGGTTGTGCCGTGGAAGCGGATTACAGTGCTAGAACTCGATCATGGACTGGCGGCTCATTTTCACGACCTTTGGCGCGGTTTTCCTGGCGGAGTTGGGCGACAAGACGCAGCTCGCCACGCTTGCCTTTGCCAGTGGTGGCAATTCGCGCTGGGCCGTTTTTGTAGGCTCAGCAACTGCTCTGATAGCCACTTCAGCAATTGCAGTGCTTGGCGGCGAAGCGATCGCCCGCACTGTTTCACCGATGGCCTTGAAGCGTGCATCCGGCGTCGCATTCGTAGCGATCGGCTTGTGGGTGCTGTGGTCATCACGCACCGCGGCGTAGTGCGAGTTGGCTCGTTTGCTCACGGGTGCTACCCTTGAGTCATAAAATGCCGTTCTCAGCGCGTGCTGCATTGAGATGGTTGACGTTCTCGCGGTTGAGCGGAAGCGCCTTACTGAGCAGATGTGTGCTGGGCTGCTGTCTGCTGGGCTGCAGTGGCACCAGCTTTTCGGGAGGATCGGGCGATTCGACGGGGCTCACCGCGAGCGCAGCGAGCGGGGGCACTTCGACGGGGGGAATGACTGGCTCTTCAGGAAGCGGTGGCTCTGCACAGGGAGGTTTCGCAAGTGGCGGCGGTTCCAATGGAGGCACCGCAAATGGCGGCGTGGCAACGGGCAGCACAGCGTACAGTGGCGTTGGGGGCGGCAGTTCAGGCGACGGTGCGACGGGGGGCACCGCAAATGGTGGTGACTCAAACGGTGGATCGGCGGGATCGGCGCAAGGGGGCGCCATCGACGCGAACAAGCGCTGCCTCACGAGTGACGACTGCACGGAGTGCGATTATCCGAGTGCGCCTGTACTGGCGAGCGATTGCTATTGCGTGACCTGCCAGGTTTCGCTCATGTCGGAGAACGCGTGCCTGAGGAATCGACAAGCCTGGCAGGACGTGTGCAGCGGGGTTCCCCTCGTTTGCCCGGCGATCGAATGCATCTCCATCTACGCTCCGATCTCCTGTTCCGGCAACTACCCACGCGGCATGTGCGTCTACGCACCGCTGGACACCCCCTTTCCCGGCCAATGACTTAATTTCGCCGAGGAGCTGCCGTTTCTTGCTCTGTCGATTCAGACGAGCGCGGACTTCTTGCGCGATCTCACCGATGTCAAAGAGCGCCTGCATGGCGAATCAAGAAGCTTGGCAAACGCAGTGCAGCGACGTTGCGCTCCCTTGCCCCGCCATCGCCTGCATCCTGGTGCACCCGCCCGCGTGCTCCGGCGGAATGTGCGTACCCACCCCTTGATCCCATTGACTGGGTCGACACCGACCTACATGTCGGTGCTCGCCGCGGCCCCAAGCAGGCTTAAATTTTAGGGGGCTTTGGTCGTTTCTTATTCCGCCAATTCAGGCGAGCGCGGACTTTTGCGCCCGTCACGAAATTTGCTAGCAAATCCAATCAATTATCTCTCTTCCATGCATTAACTGATGGCGATGCCTGCCTCCTTATTTCGCCGGATTGCAGTTCTGACTCCGGTTCGCTTGGGGCCCGCCCAGTTGGGGCTAGCGGCCGTCGTTGCACAACTCGGCACATTCAGCTGCTCCGGACAACTCACCGACAATTCGTCGGGAACGGATCCGAACGCGTTGGGCAGCCAGTCTGCGACCAGCGCGGGAATTGGAGGCGCAACTTCCGCGGTCGGCAACAGCGCGGGCGGCGCGCCCAACAATTCTGGGGGCACAGGTTCACCCGGGGGCAGCACCAATGCGGCGAACAACGGCGGCAGCGCTCAAGGGGGCACTGCATCAACACCGATCGACGCACCTCCCGCACCGCCTGGCCCTGGCACTACGCCAACGATCCCAAACATTCCGCCTCCGCCTCCGCCGGCAGACACACCCGACGCGTCCACGACGCCGACCGATCCGCCGCCCACTGATCCGCCACCGCCACCGCCGCCCGCACCGGTGTGCAAGCGCGGCATCGCATTCGCAAATTCGAGCTTGACCACCGCTGCACTGAGTCCGGGAATAACCTGGTGGTACAACTGGGGCCCGAGCATGCAGCAGGTGACAGCGGGCGTGGAATTCGTGCCCATGATCTGGGGCAACAAGACGAGCATCAGCAATGCGGGAAGCAAGATCCCCTCGGGGGCCAGCTACTTGCTCGGCTTCAACGAGCCCAATTTCTTTGCGCAGGCTGATTTGAGTGCCAGCGAAGCGGCGGCGCTTTGGCCGCAAGTCGAGCAGGTCGCGCAGAGCAAGAATCTGAAGTTGGTTTCGCCCGCCGTGAATTTTTGCGGCGACGACGCCAACAAGACCGGCCCTTGCCACGACACCAACCCGGTCCATTATTTGAGCGATTTCTTTGCCGCCTGCCAGGGTTGCACAGTCGATTACGTCGCCGTGCACTGGTACAACTGCGACACCGCGTCGCTCACTTGGTACCTCGATCAATTCAAACAATTCGGCAAACCGATCTGGCTCACCGAGTTCGCCTGCGTGTACGGCGGCGACCGCTCCCCAGCAGGCCAAGAAGCCTACATGCGCAAAGCCATCCCCCTGCTCGACGCCGACGCCGACATCTTCCGCTATTCCTGGTTCAGCGGCGACGCCATCGCCGAAGCGAAGCTGATCGACGGCAGCGGCGGCCTGACGCCACTCGGGCAAGTGTACGAGAGTTTGCCGCAGCCGAATTGTTTGTGATCACGGCACTCTCCGACGTCGTTGGGTGGTTCCTTCTGGCTGTCTTCCAAAGAGTAGCTCAACCTCAACCGGGTTGACTTTAAGCAGCAGCGGAACTGCACGCACCCGATCTCGACGGATGACTGCGCGGTTCTCTCCCTCACTCAACCTCAACCGGGTTGACTTTAAGCAGCGGCGGAACTGCATCGCACCCAATCTCGACGGATGACTGCGCGACTGGCGGAAGTGGATTCGCCACTCGTTCGCCACCGGCGACGCCACTATGGATCGCCAGAAATCACGAGGAAATGCAGCGGCATGGGGAGTGCTCAGTCGCGGGCATGTATCCGCGACGAGTGTTGCCGGGGATGGTGTGCATGATCACGCGGCGCACCCTGCGTCGAACGCACCTATTGCAGCCTGACCCGTTTATCACAAAATTCTTCCTGTACGCGCTCGCGGTGTGCGCTGCGCGGTATGGCATCATCGTGCACGCCGTGGTGCTGATGTCGACACACGAGCACCTTGTCATCAGTGATCCACTGGGTCACCTCTCGCGATTTCTAGCGCAACTGCATCGCCTGGTGGCCTTGGGGGTCAAGATACACAGAAAGTGGGAAGGGCCGGTATGGGAGCCTGAGAAGTCATCGGTAGTCGAGTTGCTGACACCCCAAGCCGTCATCGAAGAACTCGCGTACGTGATGGCGAATCCCGTCGCAGCGGGTTTGGTGATGCGCGCCGAGCAATGGCCTGGCCTCACCACGTTGCCTGCGCAGCTTGGAAGCGCACAGTTCACGGTCAAACGCCCAGAGGTGTACTTCGACGCGGACAATCCGAAGTGGCCGGAGGAGGCGACGCTGCAGCTAGAGATGCCGAAAGTCGGTTTCAGTGATGATGAGACTCGAGAGAATGTGGCTGCGGAACTCAGGGGGCTGGAGCAAGCCGTCCATGCCGAAGCGAAGGCGAAGGGTTGGCGTTTTCTGGGCGCTCAGCGGATAGCGCTGCTCTCCCCATACAAGCAAGCCACCAGCTGGGAGCCGTTGCGCGGCCGCAACCCGACCTTCGCGGTCGGTCGGGGTCAGCGCACAGCGTTCTTCCACGCCGTGAAAGTGCTCAGAACCTTTCGCAACGCCTACCGTGAAGCACTCAGCGAATGGCGCAGGGGCGTCCGCGATGTCGTCTTCCCAGCGGGAACATGGCTGATGCGTGTGCTGCACGGCGTGCGGGTTGCGCCAGCCTGACGGCGCGGACCGTTCCATCAACGAGCGCCTTTCGGCGTCGCGAGGCTTTTTGTTTGCGATTAAAATTGCGACAAAACCGTCCTGATCGTATCCGCAGCGGCCGCTGAAGCCTGATCTGTTCGACCAGACACCGTCAGACTCACGTACCACGTCGCGTAGGGCCCTGGAACGCACCGCCAAATTCAACCATTGCTAAAACTCAACCTGGTTGGGGGTGTTGGGGGTTGTTGGGGTTGTTCGGGGTTGTTACCCGTCAAGACTAAGGAGAGCAGACCTTCCGATTTTGCACGCCTCCTCCTGTCGACCGACAGATGAAGGCGGTGCTCGCGTAGGTGGTGCAGTACGTGTTGGCGTCGGAGACATTAGCCTCCCTGACGGTCGAATCCTCGCAGCTGAGAAAACAATACTTCTGACCCGTGGATTCAAACGGGCTGCAAACCTGAGGTCGGGATGCCGTGCACTCTCCATTCACGGCGCAGCAATCGGTGTCCACGCTACACGTGTGGGTGCAATAGCCGCCCGATACCTGCGTCAGGCAGGTAACTGTCCCTTTCAGTGCCCCACCTTCTTGCAGGCCAGGATAACATTGCGCCGCGGCCGTGCAGGATTGCCCCGTTTGAGTCGGAGGCGAGGACGACCTTCCGGAACAAGCGCACGCCAATGCAAGGACCAGCAGTCCCAGTGCAAACTGCCCGATGAACTGCGAGACGTCCTTCGGCGAGCAGCGGCGCAACTTGGCCCGATTCGCACAAAGCCGAGAACAGAGCCAAGACATGTCATTCATTTCTCACCTTCCAAGTTCGACAAAGGGTCGTCAGTCTACTTTCTGGCACACTCTCTCGATGTCTGACCAAAAACCAACCGGCAATCCACCGTTTGTATAATGGCTTGTTATCATTGACGTATTTGGAATCCTCAATCGAGCGCACCCGGTCGACTCTTGCTCATTGTGACCATCTCTTCAGCCGCCGTGGGATGGATGGCAAGAGTGGAATCGAAGTCGGCTTTGGTTGCGCCCATTTTTAGGGCGACGGCGAAGCCTTGAATTAGCTCGTCGGCGGCAAGGCCGATCGCATGCACACCGAGCACTTTTTCGTCAGGCAGACGCGTTACTATTTTCATGACAGTGGGGCGGCGATTGTCGCCCACGGCATAGTAAAGATTGGTGAAGCGCGATTCGTACACGCGGATATTGCTGGCGCCGAAACGCTCCACGGCCTCGGGCTCACTCAGCCCCACTGTGCCGATGGGTGGATGAGTGAACACCACGGTCGCAACTT
>DATJEQ010000422.1:0-2966 GCA_035496495.1 Polyangiaceae bacterium | reverse complement strand
GATTCTTATTTTCGCCGACACGCCGGACCTCCCGCTCCTGCAGGACACGCAAGAGCTTGACCTGCATTGCGGCAGAAATTTCGCCAACTTCGTCAAGCAACAGGGTTCCACGGTTGGCCGCCTCGAAAAGGCCAGGTCTGTCGTGAGTTGCGCCGGTGAATGCGCCGCGAGCGTGTCCAAAGAGTTCACTCTCCAGCAATGTCTCGGTGATCGCCCCGCAATTGATGGCGATGAAGGGACCGGTGGCTCGCACAGATTCGTCGTGAACCAGCCGAGCAATCCGCTCTTTTCCGGAGCCGCTCTCGCCGGTGATCAGGACGGTGGAATCGACTTTCGCGACACGCCGAGCCAAATCCGTGACTTGCTGCATTGCAGCACTTCGAACTACAAACCCTTGGGGCTGTTCAACGTCCTTGATCACGAGAGTCAACGCACGATGGTGTTTTCGCAGCTTTTGCTCCGCGTCTTTCAACGATTCAGTCACGCGTTGCAGAGAGACGTTGAGACATTCTTCAAGTCGCTTCGCCTCGAAAAAACGAAGCTCTTCTGCACGCTCATCACCCCATTCCTCACGTGTTCGCCCGATGAGATGACAAGCGGCATCGCCTTTGCCCAGGCAGCGATCTTCAAGAACGTAGATCTCGCTGCCGGCGACTTTGCTGAGGTAGCCACTGATGAGGCCACAAATGGTCCAGCACACGGGCGCATCCACGCGTCCAAAGTGTAGAAGGTGCTGCTCGGCTTCGTAGGAGGCGACCAGCATGGTGCCCTCCTTGGAGTGCGGCTCTTTCGACCCCGACTCGACACAGAACAGGCCCTCCAGGGTGTGGATGCGGGTGCCCGCGCGGCGCCAATCATCATCGCTCTGCCATTTGAACTCCGCGCGCATGGCCTCTGCCATCCGCCAACCGTGGGCAAAGCCAAATTGAGTGAGCACGGTACGGGCAGCCGTCTGGCCGAAGTTTTCGACAAGATACTTTCTGAGCATTCCCATCGCCACAGCGTCGATGAGAAGGGCGCGCTGTCCGGCGAAACGAATCAAGCCGCGTTCCGGATCCAGTTCTAGGAGCTCTTTATGATCCAGATCCTCAGCTCGCATCCCATCAGTCATTCAATTTGAAATATGTTGTACGTCATCATGATTGAACAAGCCAGGCATCGCTGGGCCTGTGAGCGATGTTAACTGACTGAACCACCTTGATGAACGACAACTGAAATCGAGGATTTCCTCAAGGGCACTGCGTTGGTCCAGCAGCGGGGAGCTGTTCGAGCGGAACGTCCATCGGTTGGTGCTCCAGCGTAACGATATACGTCCCCAGCAAGTGCAGCGCTGCCTCGCGCTCAATACCCCGCTCGGTAGCCAAGTAATCGAGGAAGTCCAGAGGCATGGAGCCCGCGCCCTGATGCAGCGCGGTATCTCGATGTGGCGTCTGTGTCACGCGCGCACCTGAGCCGTGGCGGGTTGGTGGTCAACAGGGGAGCCGTTGCTGTCAGCTTGCTCGCGAATGCTTTCTCCGATCTGACGTACCTGGCTTGCGGCGGCATCGCTCAGTTCGCCGGCTTTTTTAGCAAGACGCGCCCGTGTTTGCTCGCCGCTTGATGGCGCGAGTAGCAATGCAGAGACGCCTCCGACAACAATACCCGCACCGAGGAAGGCGAGCTTCTCAGGCCAACCGACGCGCCGCGATAAACCCAACGGTCGAAGTACATCTTCGAATTCAAGCGACGAAATCATGTGTGCGACCTTGGTGCTAGCAACCACCGCTGCGATAGATATCAAAGTGTTTCTGACTGTTTTCATGTCGAGTCTCCTGGCGAAGTTAGGCTGCGATGCAAGGAGCACGCCACACCCTAAGCGACGCGTTGGTATGAACGATGCAGCGGTCACTGCATGCCGTACGAGCAACCCAGTTCAGATCCGACCGCGGTGGTCGCACGAGTCATGGAAAGCGCCGTGGCACTTGCGCGCGCCGAAGCGGCCCTGGCGCTGGCTCATATTCGCAGTCTGTGGGTGAAGACTGTTGCTGCGCTGCTCGCCGTTATCGTCGCAACTTCTGCCGCACAAGTCGTACTGCTGCTGCTTGCCCTGTTCCCAGTTTTGTGCCCAACGACAACGCCGTTTGCACTGCTCATCGCGCTCGTCGTGTCTATTTGTCTCAGCGGCCTTGGGAGTTGGCTGGCCTTAGCCGCATGGAGAGGCCTTCAAACTGGCCGCAACGTGAGTACACCGTGAGGAAGAATCATGAACGGATCAGGAATCGCTATTTTTGAACTACCGCCCAACACCAGCCCAGAAGTTGCCAGCAAAGAGCGGGACGTCATTCGAGCCGGTGCTGCCCTTTCAGCGAGTTTTGAAGAGGCTTCGACGCTTGCAAGAGCAACAATAGAGCGTGCCGCGACTGTAGTGCGTCCGGTGCTGATTGGTGTTGGCGCGCTGGGCGCATTGCTGCTGACCATTCGCCTGCTGCGGGGCGCCGAGAGGACGCGCCGCTTTCAATCGCCCGCGAGCACCCCCTGGTTGGGATTGGCCCGTTTCGCGGTAGTTGTCTTTGCATCCGCTGCAGCGCGAGGTGTCGTGCGGCATTGGCTTGATGGCAAGCCCACTCGGATCGCTCAGCGCTCCATCTGAAATTCAGCCAAGGGCCGCTGAGCTCGCCCAACCGCGCAGCGCTGTGCCTCTGGCGAGACAGTGCCTCTGGCGAGACAGTGCGCTGCTGGTGAGATTGTGCCGCTGGCGAGCTTCCAATCAACAGGCGGGCGACAGAGTTGTCAAAAAGAGGGTCTCCACTTCCTGGCGTCGCTCCCCAATCAACGGTTTCCCGTGGCGTTCTCTGAGATGAAAACTTTGGAATAGTTTTTCGGGCGTCAGCCGGGTTGCGCTGTCCAGGATGTATACCTGGCGCTCGCGCAGGGCCTGACACAGTGTGGTGAGAATGGAGGGGTCTGGCGGGGCTTCAAATTCAACT
>DATJEQ010000421.1:0-4550 GCA_035496495.1 Polyangiaceae bacterium | reverse complement strand
GATCCTGCTCACGGCGCTGTGCCTGGTGCTGCAACCGATGAATTGGTGGCCCCGCTACACGCTGTGGCTGTGGGGCGCCGGCGCGCTTGCGTTGGCGGCTAGTGCTGAAGCAGTCGTATCGAGCCATGCTCAAAATGGAGTGCTCTGGGTACAGCGTGCAATGCTAGCGCTGCTGATCGTGTCGGGCAGTGAAGGGATCTTTGCACTGTGCCACGTGCAGGGTGCCCAGCTCGCCTTGAGTCGCGGAGCGCGCGCAGGTGATCTCGCTCTTGCCTTCGATGTTCGGCGGGGCCTCAATGCCGTCGATTGGCTCGCGCCCAGTTGGTGGGAATTGGGGCTTGAGCAGCAAAGGGACGTGTGCCGCGGGGGCTGGAAACCTGGCACCAACAATGCGAACCTCGACGGCGTTTTCGCCCAAATTCAGCCCAGGCCCCGGGTGCATTGGGTAGAAGACGAGGGTCGATCCTGGCCCGCGGTGCAGGCGCAGGCCCAAGCATCCGGCTGCTCTGCGTTGCTCTTGTTCCCAGGCAGCCCCGTGCTAGCTTCCGCCCTCCAAGATCCAAGCGTTTCGGTAGAAAAGCGCATCGCGTTCGATCCACTCTTTGTTGTGAGTTTTAGCCAGCCGCGTAATGAGGCCTCCAACGTTCGCGCTGGGGGCTTTTAACCATGATCTTTGAAGAGCCCTCTCACCGTCGCTGGCGCCGTGCCGTAGCCGTGTTCTCGGTTCTGGTGATCGTGGCAATGATCGTGCTGGGCATCTCCGTCGCCGGCGTATTGGTGCCCGCCAGCGTGGTGAATCCGCTGCGCGCGCGCTCGCAAGTGCAGGCCACAGTACTGCGTGCCTCGCTCGAGCACGACGTCAAGCCGGTGTACACGCCGGAGCAGTTGCAGCACATGCAGCGCATACGTGCGCAAGAGAAACGGCGTCGCGATAAAGTGGTGGGGGCAGCCAAAGGCGCGTCCATGCCACTGCCGGAAGGTGCGGTGGTCGCGTTCGGTGTCACTGACGACCCCGGCTCAGTGGCTTCGCTGGAGCGCCACGTGGGGTCCATCGACGTGGTGGTGCCGGACTGGTTTTCTCTTCCCGGCCCCGGTTGCGACTTGAGCGAACACATCGACGAGAAGACACGGCGCGTGCTGGGTCGTACGGACGTGATTGTGCTGCCGCGCCTCGCGAATCTCGCGGGCGATGTCTGGCACGGCGAAGACACCTCGAAGTTTCTGGCCACCGATTCGGCTCGGGCCTGCCTGGTTAAGAAGCTCGGTGCGCGCCTGAGTGAGCTTGCAGTGGGTGGGCTGAATCTCGATCTGGAAGAGCTTCAACCAGAGGATTCCGAAGCGTTCCTGGAGTTCATTGTTGAGCTGCGCAAGGAGCTGCACGCGCGCAAGATGCGCTTGACCATCGACGTTCCGTTCCACGATCCGGCATTCGATTTCGAATACATCGGGGATGTTGCGGATGCCGTAATGGTGATGGCTTATGATCAGCACTTTCCGTCTTCCGCGCCTGGGCCCATCGCTTCGCGCACCTGGCTCAAGGAATCCTACGACGAAGTGCTCCCGCGTTTGCCCCCTGACCGGGTGGTGGTGGTGTTGGGCGCTTACGGGTACGACTGGGTAGTCGGCGCAGAGGGCGAACAACCCCGCGCCGAGGATCTTTCGTTCCGTGCCGCGATGGACTTGGCGCGTGCGGCGGGTGCTCAACCGCTGTTCGAGGAACAGATCGAGAACGGCCATTTTGGCTACATCGACAAAGATGGCCGCACGCACGACGTGTGGTTTCAAGATGCGCTGACCACATGGAACGAAATGGCCACGCTCAAAGCCCGCGGCATCAGGCGCATCGGCTTGTGGCGGCTGGGCACGGAAGACGAAACAATCTGGAATTTCTTGGGTGCTGACAAGCCCGTCGCGATCAACGTGTTGACCAATATTCCTCCGGTTAAGTCGGTAGGGATTTTCGGCGACGGCGAAGTGTTCATGATCCGGGGCGAGCCGCAGGAGGGCGTCCGCTCACTGGTGCTCGACGACAAGAAGCAATCGATCGTGCGCGGCACATACATCCACGTGCCCAGCGGCTATGTGGTGGAACGTCGCGGGGGCAGCCCAAAACAGGTAGCCTTAACCTTTGACGACGGGCCCGACGCCCGCAACACCGGCGCGTTGCTCGACGTGCTCCACGATCTGCATGTTCCAGCGGCGTTCTTCGTAGTGGGTGATCAGGCCCTGCGCGAGCCCGAATTGGTTGAACGCGAAGCAGCTGAGGGGCATTTGGTCGGCAATCATTCGTTCTCTCACCCACACATGGAGACGCTGACGCCGCGCGAAGCAACCGCGGAACTCAGTGCCACTCAACGGCTGATCGAGGGCCTCACCAATCACAGAACGCCGATTTTTCGCGCTCCATACATTGCGAGCGTGGACCCGGAAGCCTCCGACGATCTCGCCGCTCTGCGCATTGCGCTGCAGAACGACTATTTGTTTATCGGTGCCGATGTCGACCCCGACGATTGGGACGCCCACGATACCGGTGATCTCGTCAAGCGTGTGGTCGACGGCGTCGCCTCCGGTCGCGGCCAGATTGTGGTCATGCACGATGGGGGAGGGGATCGCTCGCGCACCGTGGCGGCGGTGCGGCTTATCGTTCCTCAGCTGCGTGCCCGTGGCTACGAATTTGTTGCACTGGATCAGTTGCTCAATCTGAAGCGCAGCGAATTGGAAGGCCCAGTGCCGCCGCGTGATCGGTTGCTGTCAGAGGGCGACGCATTGATGGCGTTCGTGCGGGGCTGGGGATGGACCGTGATGGCCGTGCTGTTCTTCTTCTGCACGGTGTTGTCTATTCTGCGCATCCTGTTCCTTGGTGCTTTGACGCTGAAGAACCTCAAGGTGCGCGCCCCCGATCCACCCCCGGGCTGGCAGCCGTTGGTGACGGTTTTGGTTCCCGCCTTCAACGAAGGTAAGATCATCGCGACCACACTGCGCTCGTTGCTCGCCAGCGAATATAAGAACCTTGAGATCGTGGTGATCGACGACGGCTCGAGCGATGACACGGCCCAGGTCGTTGCCGCGATGGCGGCTGAGTTCCCCTCCATTCGCTTGCTGCAGCAGAAGAACGGCGGCAAATCCGCGGCCGCCAACAATGGCCTGGCTCACGCGAGCGGTGACATCGTGGTGGCGGTTGACGCCGACACGCTGGTGTTGCCGGAGGCAATTCCTCGCATGGTCGCCCATTTCGTTACACCTCAAGTGACGGCGGTGTGCGGCAACGTCGAGGTGGGCAATGTCAACGGCGTGTTCACCGCTTTCCAGGCCATTGAATACGTCACCAGTCAGAATTTCGACCGACGCGCGTTCTCTGCACTCAATTGCATTTCTGTTGTGCCGGGTGCTCTGGGTGCGTGGCGCCGACAAGCGGTGTTGGATGCCGGCGGTTACAGCGAAGAGACGCTCACGGAGGATGCCGATCTCACGCTCACGATTCTCAGGCGCGGTGGCCACGTTGTTTATGAACCGGAGGCGTACGGTCGCACTGAAGCTCCCGAGTCGTTGGGCGCACTGTTGCGTCAGCGCTTTCGATGGACTTACGGCACCTACCAGTGCTTGTGGAAGCATCGCGAAGCGTTTTTCAAGGGCACCCTGGGCTGGATTGGGTTGCCGAACATGGTTGTCTTTCAGGTGATTTTCCCGCTGCTCTCTCCAATCGGCGATATCATGATGGTGCTGTCGGTGTGGCGTGGGGATTGGCATGCTTTCTTGGCCGGCTACCTCGCGTTCTTGGCAATGGATATCTGCGGCTCGCTGCTTGCCTTCACACTCGATCGCAAGCCGTTGCGCTTCTTGCCCCTGCTTTTGATCCAACGCTTCTCCTACCGACAGATCATGTATTACGTGTGCTTCAAAGCCATGGTGGCGGCGGTTCGCGGTGCTCGTCACGGGTGGCGCAAACTGGAGCGCACGGGGTCGCTCAATACGCTTCCCATGCCCAACGACGTTTCGCCCCCGCCGCCGCCCAGGCCCGCTTGAAGTCAGATTCATGTTAGTATTCCGGCACCGTTCACTGGGTGCCGCTGATCAGGAGCAATTTCATGTTTTCGCGATCTTCATTTCGTTTTGCTGCTGCGAGTTTCTGTGTCGCTCTGTGGTTGGGGTTGGCGTGCAGTTCAGGATCGAACCAGAGCGGCACCATCAGCGCTGGAGGGATGGCGGGAAGCGTGACGAGCGTCGCCGCAGGCACTGGTGGAGGCGTTGGCATCGCGGGTGGTGGCATGGGCACCTCAGGGGGTTCCACTTCGATTAGCGCAGGCGGCGGCAGTGGGGGTTCAATTACGGCCACTCCACCAGGCGGGGGCGGCAGTGGAGGGGCGAGCGGTGGCGGGAGCGGAGGTGGCGCTGGCGGCGTTGCGACTGGTGGCTCGGCTGGAATAGCAGGAGCGGCGGGTGCGGCAGGCAGTGCGGGCGCCGGTGGTACGGCGGGCAACACGGGCGCCATACCCAGCATGGGTTGTGGCATGCCCGCAGCTCAAGCGCTGATGACCTATGTGAAATATCCG
>DATJEQ010000420.1:0-7348 GCA_035496495.1 Polyangiaceae bacterium | reverse complement strand
GCCCGCTCGAACATCGCCCGCACCGAAGCGGTGAGCGGCGCAACGCGTGCGAGTCGGTCGCTCATTTCTTGCGCCGACAACCCCTGGGCCACCGCATCCCCAACCGTAGCCGACGTAATGCGCAACTCAAGCGCGGGAAAGACGGCCTGCTGCTGCGCAAATGGGGCCAAAGCCAGCACATGCGCCAACAGCGCGTCGTCACCCACGCGCAGCGTGTGCTCATCGATCATTTCGCTGACCCGAGACACTCCGCGGGGTGCGGGTACGGCTTGGGTTGCCGCGTCGCGCGCGTTATCCGCAGTGGAAGCGGAGGCCAACGTCTTGCTGAGCAATGCCCTACCCCAAGGAGTAATGCGCAGCGTGACCCCCAAATCATCTTGCATTTCGTCGTCACCATCGCCCAAATCGACGACTCCCAGCGTGTGCAGGCTCTCGAGCACCATGCGGCGTGCAATTTCGGCAATCGGCTGGGTGTCGACCGCAACCCGTGCGCCCCATCGCTGCACCAAGCGCGACAGACCGGCCGCGCGGGCATCCGTGCGCACGTACCCCGCGATCGCCTCCCAGGGCACCCAGCGGTCGTCTCCCAATTCGTGCAGTGCTTCGAGCACCAAGGTGCGCAATGAACCGATTGCCCCGGCGCCGCGATCGCCACGCCCCACCGCTGCTGCATCGCCAATGGGGTGCGCTTCGTTCCACGCGCTGCCCCGATGCCAGATGTCGAACAGCGCCTGCGCGATCTGCTCTCCAGTGCGATTTCCGGGCGCTGCATTGTTAAAGACCGCACCATTGTCCCACAGACCTGCGGCGCGACTCAGCGCTGAAACCAGGGCCACCGCTTCCACCTCTTGCCCCAAGCGCGCCCCCCAGCGCGTCAGCAATGAGCGCGGCACCGCGACTTGTTCTTTCAGAGGAACTTGCTCGCCGTGGGCAAATAGCGCCAAAGCCAGCGCCAGAGGCGTGGGGCTGTTGGCAAAGCGCGCGCGACGCGGCGCGTGATCTTCCTGCAGCACGAACTGCACAATCGATTGCCTCTTCGCGGCGCGCTCTGTGTTCCGGTGTTGTCCAACGATCGCGGCAACCTCGCTGGGAATAACGTGCCGATCCGGATGCAACGGGATCAACAAACCGCGACGCTCCAATGCATAGCCCACGCCGCGACGACCCGTGGCTGCCCCGGATGCAGTACGCAATCGCAACGGTTCGCGTTCCAAATCGAGCAGCTCTGCGGTGTTCACTTCGCCGCCCATTTCTTCGATCTGCAATAGCAACTTGCTCTCTGTCGATGAGAGCGTCTGAAGCTGAGTTGCCAACAGCGCGGGATTGCTGAGTGTTTGCCACGCGGGCTCCAGCGCGAGCGCGAGGGGCCTGGTGGCGGCATGGCCGGCATAGTGCGTAGCAACTGCGGCCCTCACTTCGTCATTGGTCGCGAGCAACAGCGCCCGAATGCCACGCGGATCTTCTCCGTCGTAGGAGCGCAATTGCAGGAGCACTCCAATGGGCATTTGCAGCGCAGTGCCTCCAACCTCTGCAAGCGCTGTGGCAAACAGCAAACCCAAATCCATGAGTTCTTCAGCGCCATTTGGAATTTTTTCGACCCACAACTGCCCGCCGCCTTGCGCTACACGTTGGAGCAACTGTCGACTTTCACTCGACAAGAGCGCACTGTCGCGAGCCTGAGGCGACGCAATGATGGCGCGCGCGAGTTGCAAGGTAGCGTCAATTCGCTTGGCCGGATCCACCCGAACCCTGAGCCAAGAGATCAGCTCTTCGCGCCGACCAGGAGTGATCGCTGACAGCAGTTGCACTAGGGGCCACGCCCGCTGCGGCTGGGCGGATGGAGTGAGTGCACCGCTTGCGGTGACTTGACCCCTTGGGGTAACGCTCTTTTCATCCATGCCGGCCAGGATCCTCGGGAAATTGCAGAAGAAAGCTAAGGATGCGATCACTATGTGCTCGACGCAAGCCTGTCCAGCGAATACCTCCCGATCTTAACTGCGATGATTCTGCGCGATCCGGTCCACGGCTTGGTTTCGTTCGAAGCGCCTGAGCTTTCCATCGTCGTGGAATTGCTGCAGTGCCCTGAGGTGCAGCGGCTGCGACGCATTCGGCAACTTGGTCTAACCTCATTCGCCTATCCAGGCGCAGATCACACGCGATTCGCCCACGCCGTGGGCTCGGCGCATGTGATGACGCGTTTTATCGCACGGCTGCAAAGTCTGCACGAACAGCTGCCCTACTGGCAGCGCATCACAACGGAGCGCGCCCGAGACGCGGTGGCCGCCGCGCTGCTGCACGACATTGGCCATGGCCCGTTCTCACACCTCTTTGAGGAGGCGTTGCCAGCCGGCCCCGAGCATGAAGTGTGGACGACGCGCATCGTTCTCGATCCAAGCACACAAGTGCACCAAGTGTTGAGCCGCCACGATTCGGCACTTCCAGGGCGCGTGGCTGACTTGATCATGGGCAATCACCCGTTGCAGTTCCTGGCGCATACCGTGAGCGGCATGTTTGATGTGGATCGCTGTGACTACCTGCTGCGGGACGCTCATGCCACCGGGGTCACCTACGGCTCCTTCGATTTGGATTGGCTACTGCGGAGCCTGCGCCTGGGCGTGGCGGACAGCCCAGACACCTCACCCCCATTGGCGATTGATGGCGACAAAGGCCTGCCTGCAATCGAATCCTTCGTGCTCGCTCGCTTGTTCATGTTCCAGCAGGTTTACTTTCACAAGGCGAGTCGCGCCGCGGAGTGGATGCTGACACGTATCTTAGGTCGCTTGCGCACGCTGCTGCACGGTGGGCAACATGTGCCAGCGGTGCCTGTCGCGCTCTCTTCGCTGCTGCGCACCGGGGACGCCGCGCTCGCCGATTATTTGGCGTTGGACGACTACAACTTGTGGGGCGGCATTGCGGCTTGGAGTCAGCACAAGGATCCGATCTTGAGCGATATCTGCTCTCGCCTGTACAGCCGCAAGCTGTTCAAGACTTACGAGCTATTTGGCCCCGGGCGCAGCCCCGAAGCGTACGACGTGCTGCTGAACATCGCGCGCGAGCTGGCTCAAGAAAAGGGACTGGATCCGGATATTTATGTCGGGCTCGATCACGCGGCGGATGTGCCTTTCGAAGACGACAAAGATTCACTCCGTGTGATCTTTCCCAATGGTGTCTCCCAAACGCCCGCTGACGTCTCCTTCGTGCTGCGCCGATTGCGTGGCGAGCGGCTGGAGCGCACGCGGTTGATCTTCCCCGCCGAAATCCGCGCCGAATTCATCGGCAAGGCCAGTGAGCAGTGTCTGTAGGGTTATAAGAGCTGGGTCTTAGAGTCCGGGTTTATGACAGTGCCTGTGAACGCACGCCGCTTTCTTCGCTGCTCGATCGCTTCGTTGTGTGCGCTTTTGCTCCCAACGCTGGCGCTGGCGCAGCTCTCGCCTGAAGTGGAAAAGTCACGAGCTCGTCTCGCCTCCCCGCGAGTCGACATGCCAGGCGATGGCGTTTACGGCCGCTTGAACGGCGACCTCGACATCGGTTTGCACCTAGGCGCCGAATACCAACACCACTTGGCTCCCAACGCCGATCTGTCCCTCTGGTATTTCTGGACCTTCGGCATCGACGTCGCCCACACCTTCGACATCGATCACCGCCCTGACGTCATGGAACGCACCGCGGTGAGCCTTCAACTGCGGCCACTATTCATCCCACGCTGGAAGCGCGATCTGGAGCAGGGCCCCCCGCTGCTCGATTTGATCTTGGATTCAGTCGCGTTGGGAGCCGGAGCTCAATTGCCCCACGAAAAGAGCGGCAAAGCCGGTCCCCAGATCTCGCTGTCACTCGCAGTGCCGCTCTTCGCCAAAGCTTCAGGCCTGTGGCTAGAAACCACCGGCGTGTTCCGATTTCCCAGCAGCCATTCAACGGCCGCCCCTGTCGACAACGGCAGCGCGTTGATACTCTGGCTTTCGTGGCATTCGTTCTTTGATAGCGGACTGCACAGCGATCCGCCCTGATCATCGCGAGCGCCGCGCACTGTCCGGGCCGCGCCCCAGGGCAACTTCGACCTTTTCCAGCAACTGACGCGCGCTGAAAGGCTTCACCAGAAAGTGCAGCGCGGGGCTGTTGACGCCCTTTTGCAGCAGCACGTCTTCAGTGTAGCCGGAGACGTACAGGATCTTCAGATCGGGGCGGGTTGAGCGCAGTTTTTCCGCGAGCGCAGGGCCGCTCATTTCGGGCATCACGACGTCAGTGAGCAGCAAGTCACAGCTGGGTAAGCCCTCGATTGCGCTCAGGGCTTGGGCGGGGCCCAGTGCCACGTGTACCGTATAGCCGTGCGCTTTCAGCATTTGCTCGGTCACTTGGGCGACCGCGGGCTCGTCTTCCACCAGCAGAATCACGGTTTGCTGTGGGCCCCCCGCGAGTACCCGTCGTTCCCCGCGGGGCGATCGGCGCACTTCGGTTGCCTTGGGGAAAATCATGCGCAGACTCGTGCCGCGATTGACTTCGGATTCAATAGTGATGACGCCGTCGCTCTGTTTGACGATCCCGTACACTGTCGCAAGACCTAAGCCGGTGCCTTCCCCCACGGGCTTTGTGGTAAAGAACGGTTCAAATGCGCGGCTCAAGGTTTCCTTGTTCATGCCGCAACCGTTATCGCTCACGATGAACTCAACGCCGTCACGCGACCCAGCGTTCAGCGGCTCAGTGTTGCCGCCCGGATCGCCAGCAAGATCTAGTCCACCCACTGCTCGCGTGCGCAACTCCACTTTGCCGCCATTGGGCAATGCATCCCTCGCGTTGATCACCAAATTCATCACCACCTGCACCATTTGCGAACGATTGACGGAAATGTCAGGGATCGTTTGATCCAGATCCAACTCCACCGCGATGTCCTCGCCAATGATGCGATGGAACATACGTTCCGTTTCGGCGATGACTTCATTGAGATTGAGCGCGGTACGCTGCACCACTTGCTTGCGACTGAACGTCAAAAGCTGCGCCGTCAACTCCGCGGCGCGCTCCGCGGCTCTTGAGATATCCTTTGACCAACCGAGCAACCGCGGGTGCTCCATTCCCGCCAGGCGCGTTTGCAACATGTCGGCGTTGCCCAGCACGACAGTGAGCAAATTATTGAAATCATGGGCAATTCCACCAGCAAGACGACCAACGCTCTCCAACTTTTGAGCCTGCACCAGTTGCTGTCGCAGTTGATTGCGTTCGGTCACGTCGCGAAAAATGGTGAGCATGCGGCCTTCGCCCAGTGGGGAGCTGTTGAGCTCAACCTGCACAATGCTACCGTCTTTGCGTACTAATGAACGCTCGCCTTTGACTAATTGCCCTCGCT
This sequence comes from Polyangiaceae bacterium, assembly GCA_035496495.1. Classification (GTDB taxonomy): domain Bacteria; phylum Myxococcota_A; class Polyangia; order Polyangiales; family Polyangiaceae; genus SZUA-265. The sequence goes on along the minus strand of DATJEQ010000420.1, from coordinate 2,013 downwards.
GCAGTTCCTGAAAGCGAATGGGCGTTTCGGCTTGATTCTCGCGACTGACGATGGTGGAAATATTCCTGCCCACCAACTCTTCTGGTCCGTAGCCGAGTAACTTGGCAACGCTGGGGTTGTAGCTTTCAATCGTGCCGTCAGTGCGAGCAATGCCAATGCCGTCCGCAGCTTTTTCCCACAACGTGTTGTAGCTAGCCTGACTCCGCGCCAACGCGACTTCCACTTGCTTGCGTGCGGTCAAATCGCGGATCGCGGTGACGCGTAACGTCTCGCCGTCGATTACCAGCGTCTTTCCCTGGAGCTCCGCGGGAAAGCGCGTGCCATCCAGCCGCAGCCCCGCTACCTCAATGGGAGTGGTGACGTTCTCTCTGATATTTTGCGCAATCAGGGCGTGCGACTCGGGAGCGGCGAACACCATCGTCGGCATGCCCAACACTTGAGCGGGCGTGGCGCCCACCATTCGCGCCGCGGCCTCGTTCACGTGCAACACGATACCGTCTTTGTGGATGATCAGGCCTTCGAAGGCGGCATCCGCCAGGGCCTTGAGCCGACGCACTTCCGCGCTGGCACCCTCTACGCTGGCGTCCCCCGCGGGCGAGTCTTGGGCCGGCAACTGGGGTGCAGAGCTCATGGAGCCCAATAGACTATCAAACTTGGTAATCCGGTGCTCGGACTTTGCCGTAATTGATCTGATTCCATACGCGCTCGTGCAGGAAGTAAACCAACAATTTCACGAGCGTGTCGGTCACCCCGATCTTCACTGCAAAATCTATCTGACCGGTCATGAAGTAAGCCACAAACGCCGTGATGATGGCGGCGAAAAAACGCCAGGAAAGGGACTTGGCCACGCTGCGGCGACGCGTTTCAAATCCAGACATAAGTACGCTTTTTCACTTTCCTATTGTCCCACTTACCGCCCGAATCGGCGCGCAATTTCTGCAAACACAGGGTTGGCGGCATAGCGCTCTCCACCGTCGGGTAACACCACCACAATTTTCTTGCCCGCCATCTCGGGTCGAGCGCCCACTGCTAGCGCCGCATACAGCGCCGCCCCGCTCGACATTCCCGCCGCAATGCCCTCTTGGCGCGCCAACTTGATCTGCGTTGAAACCGCCTGCTCTTCATTCACCGCAATGGCTTCATCGATCACGCTGCGGTTGAGGATTTCAGGAATGAAACCCGCACCCAGCCCGGGCAAATGGTGCGCACCGGGGGCTTGCCCCGAGAGCACTGCCGCACCGGCCGGCTCAACTGCAATGATTTTGCAACTCGGGCGCCGCGCTTTGAGCACTTCGCCCACACCCGTAATAGTGCCGCCTGTTCCCACGCCCGCAACGAAGACATCGATCTGCCCGCCGGTGTCCGCCCAGATCTCTTCCGCGGTGGTGCGTCGATGGATCTCTGGATTCGCGGGGTTCTTGAATTGTTGCAGCATCACCGCGCCCGGCCGGTCTTTCACCAGCTCCTCTGCCTTGCGCACTGCTTCGCGCATTAAAGAACCGGGAGTGAAAACGATCTCCGCACCCAGCATGCGCAGGAATGCGACGCGCTCTTGCGAAATATTCTCAGGCATCGTCAGCGTCAACGAGTACCCCTTCGCGGCGGCCACGAATGCTAATGCAATTCCAGTGTTGCCACTGGTGGGCTCGATCAAAGAGGCGCCCGGCTTGAGCAAGCCCTTCTTTTCCGCATCGTCAATCAGCGCATGCCCCACCCTGTCTTTCACGCTGCCGCACGGGTTGCGCGATTCCATCTTCACCAAGATGCTGGCGCCGCCGGCCTTCAAATGACGCAGCTCGATCAGAGGCGTTGCGCCAATGGTGCGGATAACATCCGGAAATAACATCGCCGTCACCTAACATAATCTGGTACGCGCCGCATCAATTCCCGGCTATCCTGACGCTCATGAAGACCCGCTCATTCGTGTACTCGGCTGCACTGCTATCGTGTGTGTTCGCCTGCAAATCCGAAGGCGCTGCTGTGAAACAGGATGTCGCGCAGCCACAAGCGCAA
>DATJEQ010000419.1:0-5143 GCA_035496495.1 Polyangiaceae bacterium | reverse complement strand
GGTTTCTTGCACGACGTCGTCCAAATGAGAGTGCGGCACACGGCAGTTGGCGCACAGGCGCCAGACAAAGGCGAAATGACGGTTGTAGAGGGTTTCAAAGTCCGGCACGTCGGCGGGCCCCTCGGGCCCCGCGTTAGAGCTAGACGCTGGCACTTGTTCCGCTTCGGTAGTGAGGCTCTCCCCCGCTTTTGATTTGGAAATCACCGACAGCCCGAGGAGCGAAGCGAGGGCCGCGATGAACATGGGCAAAACCTAGCAGACAGCCCGGATTGTCGCGCTGGGGCGCCGGGCGCTGCGTCAGAAAATACAGTCCAGGTGCAATTAGTTGAAGCCGGCACAAGTCACCGAAGCGAGACGATTTCGCAAACGAAACGCACATCGACCCCTACTTCACGACCATGACGCCTTCGTCCCGCTCACTGGTCGCCCTCGTCGCCCTAGCAGTCGCCGCGCAAACGACAGCCTGCGGATCGAGCGATCCCCTCGCGCCGAATCCGCCCTCAGGCGCCGCACCGAGTTCAAACGGGAACACTCAAGGAAGCGCCACCACCAATCCAACCTCCAACAGTGGGGGCAGTTCGAATTTGCTTCAGACAACTGGCGGTTCGTCGGCTGGGCCCACCGGAGCCACCGCAGGCGAGGCGAATGCTGGCACAGGGGGCTCCCCGGGCGGAAGTGAGAACGCGACGACCAGTATGCAGCCCTCCGGAAGCGGAGGTGACACCGGTGCCGCAGCAACTGGCAACGGTGGAACCGGAGGAAGCCCCTTTGCCGGTGGCCCATCGCTGGTCGACGGAATCGTGCCGCTATTCAACGCGGATACTGTGCTGGAGCCGGAAGTGCATTTTGATCGCGGCGATGCCATCGTGACCAAGTGGGGTGACCGCGGCCGTGATCGACACGCGCGCGAAGACGAATTCCAAAGCTACGATCACTACCTGCCCCATTATTGGGAACACCGCACCGCGCGTTACATTCTGACCGATTACGTCTCCAAGGGTGGAAGCACCATTGATGTTTCCTGGGTCACTGAGTGGGTGCTCGACAAATTGCCGGAATTCCGCGCTTGGTACAACGGTCGCGGCAGCGTGGCACAATACACGGGCAACTACGCACCGCTCTTTCACCGTGAGGGCCCGGGAACCTACGACAATGATCACAACAAGATCAGCGACCAGGGCACGCAGTACAAATACACCTACACCATCACGAACGCGATCATGCTCAACGGCGACCAAGTGCCGCTCGCAAGCGGGCAGTTCATGGAGATCGAAGCCAGCCAGTTCTTAGATGCGCCTCCGGTTGGCCGTGACAACTACTACGGCACCGTTTTCCTGTACGAAGTCGGCAACGGCGGCATGGTGCCCTGGTACACGGTGGGCACCTGGGAGGATCAGTCATCGGAGCGCGAGAATTCGCACAAGCTCGATGAGAAGGGTTGGCTCGGCGGGCGCACCACCCTGCCCTACCAATATTCGGATGAGCCGGATAACAACTTCATGCAGATGGCCACCAATCTCTCCGGCCTCAATGCTCAACCGTTTGTGCGTGGGCGGCGCGTCCACCACACCAACATGATCGACGGCAGCCACGACGAGAGTGCGGAGAACGAGACCTTTACCGATCTGGTCAATCTTTCCGGGCCCAATTTCGTGAATTCATCCTGTGACGGCTGCCACCACCGCAATGGGCGCGCTCCCGTTGCCGACGTGGGGGTGCCGCTCGACAAATGGGTGTTCAAAGTTGCGGCCGCCGACGGTGGGAAAGATCCGCTGATTGGGTCGGTATTGCAGCCGCAAGGTAGGGACGGCTCACCGGGTGAAGGCGCCGTCTCAATCGCGCAATGGGTCGAAAATGCCGAAGGTTTGCGCTCGCCGCAGTATGCATTCAGCGGCGCCCAGCCTGCACTTTTCTCGGCTCGCATTGCCCCGCAGCTGGTTGGATTGGGGCTGCTGGAAGCGGTCGACGAGTCGACCATTATTGCCTTGGAAGATGTGGACGACAGCGACGGCGATGGCATCTCTGGCAAGGTTCAAATTTCGGCAGATCCCGTTACCGGCGAGAAACGCGTGGGGCGGTTCGGTTGGAAAGCGGGGCAAAGCAGCCTGCGGCACCAAATTGCTGGCGCTTTGAATACCGACATGGGGGTGATGACTTCGGTACTGCCCACGCCCGATTGCGGCTCAATGGAGCAGAATTGCGGCAATGACAAGGGGCCCGAGTTGAGTGATGAGCATTTCAATGACTTAGTAAAATATATTTCACTGCTGGGCGTGCGTGCGCGCCGCAACCTGGATGACGCGGACGCTCTGCACGGGGAGACGCTGTTCGATGATTTGAACTGCTCGGGTTGCCACGTCACCGAGATGATGACTGGCAGTCATCACCCGTTGGCCGAGCTGCGCGACCAACTCATTCATCCCTACACCGATCTATTGCTGCACGACATGGGGCAAGGCCTCGCCGATAACCTGGGCGAGCGAGAAGCCAGCGGTGCCGAGTGGCGCACGACACCCCTGTGGGGGCTGGGCTTGTCCGCCTGCGTCACCGGGGGCGTCGAAGGGCCATTCCAAAACCGCACCTGCACTCCGCACCACGATTACTTACACGACGGACGCGCGCGTTCGATTGAAGAAGCCATTCTGTGGCACGGCGGCGAAGGGCAAATGTCGAAAGACGGCTACGTCGCGCTTTCAGCTGGCGACAAAGCGGCATTGCTCAAGTTCCTTGAGTCACTGTGAAGGCGGCTTATGCTCACCATTCGTAAACGTCCAAGTTCAACGCCTCCTGGTGCATTGACCTTTGAGGAAGTGTATCAAGAGTATCTGCCCGTCGTTTGGCATAAAGCGCGACGCCTGGGAGTGGTGGATTCCGCGCTCGACGACGTGTGCCAGGACGTGTTCATGGCAGTCTACAAACGATTGCCGGAATTCGAAGGGCGCTCGTCGTTGAAGACGTGGGTACTCGGGTTTGTGATCAACGTCGTGTACATCCACAATCGCACTTTGCGCCGCAAGAGCGTGGCGCATCGGGCTTCAGGCGAATTGATCGATCCGGATACGCTGGAGGATCACCGATCACAGGCTCCCGACGAACGGGTGGCACGAACTCAGGCCGCACGCATTGCGCACAAGGTGCTCAGTCGGCTTCCGGAGGACAAGCGCGCCATCTATATTTTGTTCGAGCTCGAGGGCATGAACGCGGCAGAAATCGCTACTGCCGCCGCCCCTCAATACACACCGGGGAAGATCCACACACGATTGCGCGCGGCGCGACAACAATTCAGTCAAGCCGTCGAACGCTACCGCGCCAAGGATTTAGCCCTCACCGGCTGATTTGCTTCTTGCGGCGGGGCCTCGCTGCTAGCCTCCCGCGCCAGGATGAGCAAACCACCGCGCGTAGCACTAGTGACGGGGGCAGGATCGGGCATTGGGCGCGCCGTGGCGTTGGCACTGTTACGCGACGGGTATGAGGTGGTGGTCACGGGGCGACGCGAGCAACCCTTGAAGGAGACGCTGAACGCTTCGGGAGACAGCGCCGCGCGTGGCCTCTCGATTGCTTCAGACGTCAAAGATCCAATCGCGGTGCGCGATCTGTTCGCTAAGACAAAGCAGCACTTCGGTCGGCTCGATGTGCTGTTCAACAACGCAGGACGTGGGGCGCCTCCCGTGTTGCTGGAAGAGGTCACTTTTGAGCAATGGCAGGACGTGGTGGGCGTCAATTTGACGGGCATGTTCTTGTGCACGCAAGAAGCCATCAAGATCATGAAGGATCAGCAACCCCGCGGCGGGCGGATCATCAACAACGGCTCCATTTCCGCCTACTCCCCTCGCCCCAATTCCGCGCCTTATACCGCAACGAAACACGCCGTGGCAGGCTTAACCAAGAGCACCGCGCTCGACGGCCGCAAATACGACATCGCATGCAGTCAAATCGACATCGGCAACGCGGAGACCGATCTCACCGCGCGCATGACTCAAGGGATCATTCAGGCCAATGGCACCGTGATGCCCGAGCCGCGTATGGACGTGGAGCACGTCGCCAACACGGTGCTGCACATCGCCAATCTGCCTCTGGACGCCAATGTGCTGTTCATGACTCTGATGGCCACAAAAATGCCGTACGTCGGTCGCGGCTGACCTATCCCATCAGGGAATATGGTAACCGCGCCACACCCAGCGCATGGCGTTCGGAAAATCCGATTGGGCGGCGATGGGCGGATAATGATCCCCGTCTCCTCCCTGAAGGTAACGGTAATGGTACCCGAGCTGCATGAAATCCATGGCGGCTTGGTCGTTGGCGGCTTTGAAGCCCCCGAGGTCGTTTTGGGCAGACGTGTGGTAGATGCGCAGCGGCTTCGGCGTTGGCACCGTTAAGAATTCAGCCGGGAAAACGCCACCATGATTGGGGAAACTGGGGCTCATGGTCAGCATCTTGTGGAACTTATCTGGCCAGAACCAACCGCAGATGATCGAAGCAATGCCACCTGAGCTGTGACCGGACATGGCCCAGCCGTCGGGATCGGTCACGATGTCGAAATTCGGCAGGATCTCCATGGGTAGGAATTCCTGGGTGATGAACTTGCCGTATTGATCGTTGGGTGAGTCGTACTGCGTGGCGCGGCCGCCATCGCCCCCGCCCACTTGGTGGCCGTCGTTCGTGCCCGGGAAAATGAAGACCGCGATGGTAACGGGCATCGATCCTTCGTGGATCAGGTTGCTGATCACGGTTGGCGCATTGAAATGCATGTCCGTGATCATCGGGTTACCCGCGTACAGGTAACCGTCGTTGAACACCATCAGCGCGGCTGGGTGCCCTGGTTGATATTCTGCGGGCACATAGATGTAGTAGGTGAATTTCCACATCTGCCAATCGGTGTAGGTCCCGGTTTGGGTGTGGATGAATGGGCCAGTTACTGTGCCCGCTACGGCGCCGTTCAAGAGGGAAAGCTCTTCGGGTGGATCGGGGTGGCCCACCAATTGGAACGTGCCGTCACCCATTGTTCCCGGGGGATCTTGTGTGCCCGTCGTACTCGCGCCCCCGGCGCTCGTGCCCCCACCGCCAACGCCCGCCCCCGCTGTTCCACCCGCTGAAACACCGTCACTGCCCGCAGTGCCGCCCATCCCAATTGCGCCACCGACGC
>DATJEQ010000418.1:0-6630 GCA_035496495.1 Polyangiaceae bacterium | reverse complement strand
GAGGTCATCCTCGGCCGCCTGCAGGGCAAGTACGACATGGGTGACGGCCGCAAGTTCAAGGATCCGAACTACATGATCTTCAGCGAGCGCAACTGCAACTACCCCCAGCCCAAGTACGCCAAGTGGTGGCTCAGCCAATTCCGCCGCTGGGGCATGGTGGAGGGCGCGCCGGATTATGAGGCCATCGCGCGCCAAGTGATGCGTGCAGATCTGTACGAAGAGGCGATGAAGGAACTCGGCTACGCCCACGGTGGCGCCAGCGACGCAGCGGAAACGCTCTTCGACGGCGTCAGCTTCAACCCCAAGGATCCAGAAGGCTACGCCAAAGGCTTTGCCGTCAACAACCTGAAGGGATGAGCGACCATGAAAGCGAGTGCACGCATTTTAGCGCGCGAGACACTGCTCCCAATGATTGGCATTGGGGCAGTGCTGGCGCTCTGGGCTATCACCAGCTCCACCTGGGCCACCAATTTGCCTTCGCCGCTACGCACTTGGGAAGTGAGCAAGCCTTACATCGTGGCCCCGTTTGAAAAGCGCGGAGAGCTGGATCAAGGGATCTTGCGATTCACTTGGTATTCCCTAATGCGGGTTGCCAAGGGATACGCCATTGCGATCGCGATTGGCACTCCGTTGGGCTTGATGTTGGGATTGTCGCGCTTCTTCACCAACGCGTTCGACCCCATCATCCAAATCCTTCGACCGGTGTCGCCTTTGGCCTGGTTGCCCCTGGGCTTCGTATTGTTTCAAAAGCCCGACCCGGCGGGCACATTCACGATCGCCATGTGCTCCATGTGGCCCACGGTGCTCAACACCGCCCTCGGCGTGCGTTCGGTGCCGCAGGATTACTTGAACGTGGCGCGCGTACTGCAGCTGCCGCGCATGAAAACGTTGTTCAAAGTCCTAATGCCCGCCGCCCTGCCTTATATGTTCACCGGGTTTCGTCTGAGCCTCGGTATCGCTTGGCTGGTCATTGTGGCGGCAGAAATGCTCACCGGCGCTCCCGGCGTGGGCGGCTTTCTTTGGCAGGAATACAACGCACTGATCTACGAACACATCATCCTGTGCATTATCACTATTGGCCTGGTGGGGTTCGTGCTCGACCGCTTGATGGGCTTGGTCGAGCGACGATTGCGCACCGCGTGAGCACGGGGGCCAGTATGACATTCTTGGAATTGCACTGTGTCAGCAAGAGCTTCCAGTCCTCGGGGCGCGTCAACCCCGTGCTGAGCAATGTGAGCCTGGAAATTGCACGCGGCGAATTCGTGGCGATCGTCGGTTTCTCGGGCGCTGGGAAAACAACGCTGATGTCGTTGATTGCCGGGCTACTGCGGCCGGATTTCGGCAACGTGCGCATGGACGGCAAGGAAATCACTGGGCCTTCCCCCAATCGGGGAGTGGTGTTCCAGAATTATTCGCTCTTGCCCTGGCTCAGCGTGTACGAAAACGTTCGCCTCGCGGTGGATCAAGTTTTTCCTCAGTGGCCGAAGCCGCGCAAAGACGAACACACGCAGCGCTACATTCGCCTAGTCAATTTGACGCACGCCCGCGACAAGCGCCCGGCCGAGCTTTCGGGGGGCATGCGCCAACGGGTGGCGCTCGCCCGAGCGTTGGCAACAGACCCCGATGTGCTGCTCATGGATGAGCCCTTGGGGGCCCTCGACGCATTGACCCGAGCGTCGTTACAGGACGAAATCGCCCGCATTTGGCGCGAAACCAAGAAGACGGTGCTGCTCATCACCAACGACGTCGACGAGGGCATCTTGCTTGCCGATCGGATCATCCCGCTGAGCGCTGGCCCCAGTGCGACGCTGGGGCCTGCAGTGCACATCGACATCCCCCGCCCGCGCGATCGCAAAGCCCTCAATCACGATCCGTGTTTCAAGAGCATCCGTTCTCAGATCTTTGAGTATTTGTTGGAAAGCAGCAACGCAAAGCGGCGCAAGCCCGTTTCCATGTCGGTCGTGCAGCAACCCAGTGAAGTGCTCCTGGAGGCATCTCTGTGAAGAAATTTTTGGACATTTGGAAGCTCGGTAAGAGCTACCCAGGCCCCGCTGGCCCTGCTGTCATCGTTCGGGATTTCAATTTGGTGATGCCGGAAGGGGAGTTCGTATCGTTGATCGGTCATTCGGGTTGCGGCAAATCGACTGTGCTCTCGATCTTGGCGGGGCTCAATCAAGCCACAGAGGGCACCGTCATTCTGGGCAACCGCGAAGTCACCGGCCCTGGGCGAGATCGCGGGGTTGTTTTTCAAAGTCCTTGTCTGCTGCCCTGGCTGAGCGCCGTGCAAAACGTGCTATTGGGGCTGGACGAAGCAATGCCGCAGAAATCCAAATCAGCGCGCAAAGAAATCGCCATCCATTACCTACAGCTAGTCGGGTTGGAAGGCGCGGAAGATCTGAAGCCTCACGAGCTTTCCGCCGGAATGAAGCAGCGCGTGGGGCTCGCTCGGGCGTTCGCGCTTTCCCCTCGCATGCTGCTGTTGGATGAGCCGTTCGGCATGCTCGACTCATTGACTCGCTTCGAGCTGCAACAAGTGCTGATCGATCTGTGGTCGCAGGACAAAAAGACGGCGTTGATGGTGACCCACGACGTTGACGAGGCGCTGTTCTTGTCGGATCGCGTGGTCATGATGACGAGCGGCCCCGCTGCAACGGTAGGCGACACGCTGTCCATCCCATTCCCACGCCCGCGAGAGCGCACCCAGGTGCTGCATCACGCGGATTATTATTCTTTGCGTGAACGGTTGTTGGGCTTTCTTGAGTCTCAGTCTCACCCAATGCCTCAAGAGGAAACAGAGGACGACTCAGCCACCCAAATACGACATTTCCATCCGCGGCCTGTTGCGAGTGTTGGCGGATCGTTGCTCTGAATAACGATCTTCTCGATTGCCCCAATAATCGGCAATTGCGCGCAAGAGATGGTCGTCGTCCACCCCAGAGCGCAACTGCGTTCTCAAATCCAAGCCCTCACATGCGAACAGACAGGTGAAGAACTTACCGTCAGTTGAAAGCCGCCCGCGCGTGCAGTCTCCACAGAAGGGCTGCGTCACGGAAGCCACAATGCCGATTTCCCCCGATCCATCCTGGTAACGAAAGCGTGTCGCCACGTCGTTGTGCTGCAGCCGACCGATAGCCTCCAGCGGGAAATGCTCGTTGATCTGCGCCACGATTTCGGAAGCCGGCACGACTTGATCGAGCCGCCAGCCATTGGTGAGTCCCACGTCCATGAATTCAATGAACCGCACGCGGTGCCCAGTGCCCTTGAAGTGCCGCGCCAAATCCAGCACCGCGCTTTCGTTGACCCCTCGACGGATCACCGCGTTGATATTGGCGGGCGGCAGCCCGGCAGCGCGCGCGGCTGAAATGCCGTGCAGCACCCGTTCGACCGGGAAATCCACATCGTTCATTTGGCTGAACACCGCGTTATCGAGCGCGTCCAAGCTCACAGTCAGGCGATGAAGCCCCGCGCGCATCAGCGCTTCTGCTTTCTCAGCGAGCAGCGAGCCGTTCGTGGTGAGCACGATTTCCAAATCAGGGATTGCTGCCAGCATTTGAATCAACTCCGGCAGCCCTTGGCGCAACAACGGCTCGCCACCGGTCAATCGCACCTTGCGCACTCCCAGCGCTGCAAACACCGTCGCTAGGCGCACGATCTCTTCAAAGCTCAAGATTTCCTCGCGTGGCAAGAACTTGAATTTCGAATCAAAAACCTGCCGCGGCATGCAATACGTGCAGCGGAAATTGCAGCGATCCGTGACAGAAACTCGCAGATCGGTCAACGGGCGCTTGCGCCGATCAACAACCGGCAAATACCTGGGCTCTAATTGGGTCGCCATCGCCTGATGTTTGAAACTTTACACCCGCGATGCTAGCACCATGCTGCGTGCGGATCACAGTTCTGTATTTTGCCGCTCTGCGCGATTTAACCGGCAAGGCTCAGGAACAATTGCATTTGCCGGATGCGGTGACGCAAGTCGGGGCCCTTGCAGCGTACATGGAACAGGTTGTGCCCGCCCTGCAAGGGCGCATGGCTTCGGTGCGTTTGGCGCGCAACGAGCGTTTCGCGGAATCGAGCGAGTCAATCGCTGAGGGAGATGTGATCGCCTTGTTGCCGCCCGTCTCCGGGGGTTGAGGGTTGTCGGTCTGTTCTGCGCACGCTAGAACCCCGGTTGATGGATTGCACCTACGGCTTTGACGACGCGGACGACGAGCTGCTGTTCCTGCCGATGGCCGCGCGCCGTGCGCTCGACTGCGCGGGTCTCAAGCTCTCGCTGCAGGCGTGGCGTAGTCTGTCTTCAGCGCAGCGCTGGCAAATAGCAAGGGCCGGCGCGAACTCAGCGGTTGATTGGAAACAGGTCACTGAACTCACCACGGGTGCAGCCCCAGCACCGTCGGTCATCACCGTGATGAGCGAGCCCAGTGCCAATCAGCCCCCCAAGGATCTGATTCAAGCGCTGGGTCCCACTCGGCCTTTGGATACCGATTTGTGGCGCGCACGCAGCCCACTGGATCGCTACACTCTGGTGAAACTGCAACAACGCGGGCGCACTGAGAAATTGGCGCGCGCCTACGACGAAATCTTCCAGATCCCCCACCGCAACGCAGAAGGCGAGGCGCGCATGGTGGACGTTCACAGGAAGGAAATCACGTACCGGCAAGCGACTGCCAGTGCACGGCTGCGCATGTCGCCCGGCACCGTGCAACGTCTGCTCGCAGGCGATGTGACCAAGGGCGACGTGTTAGCCGTCGCTCGCGTGGCGGGAATTCAGGCTGCCAAGCGCACAGCGGAGCTGATCCCCCTGTGTCACACCCTGGCGTTGACACGCGTTTCGGTCGATTTCGCCGTGAATGAAACGCAGGGCGAAGTCCTGGTGCGCGCGCAAGCCGAAGCGATGGATCGCACGGGCGTGGAAATGGAAGCAATGCTCGCCGCGAGTACCGCCGCACTCACACTATACGACATGGTCAAGAGTATGGACCGCTGGATGACCATCACGAATGTGCAGCTCGAAGAAAAATCCGGCGGTAAATCCGGCCCCTTGAAGCGACCTTCTCCATGACGCTGTTGGAATTGCGCCACGAGCCATTATCGCTCGATGAAGCGGTGCGCGCGGTGCAGCACGAAGGCGCGGGCGCCATTGCCGTTTTTCTCGGTGTGGTGCGCAACCACAACAACGGCCAACCCGTGGTGCTCTTGGAATACGAAGCGTATGCGCCAATGGCGAGCAAGGAGATGCAACTGATCGCGCAACAGATTGAGCAGCAATCGCCGGGCGTGCGGGTGGCCGCACTGCATCGGCTTGGATCCCTGCAAGTGGGTGATATCGCTGTAATTTGTGCCGCCAGTGCCCCACACCGTCAGGAAGCGTTTCAGGCCTGCCGTGCGCTCATCGATCGCATCAAAGAGCAGGTGCCGATTTGGAAGCGGGAGCACGGCCCACAAGGCGCCTACTGGGTGGAGTGGGTCGACGCGCGGTGCTCAGCCGACGATCACGATCACGCCGCGCACGCCCACCGCGATCCCCACGAGGGCAACCATTAGACCGGCCAAGGGCCGCCGTCGCGAGCAATGTCTTCCTCGCTGTCCCAATCGCGCAACTCGGAGGCTTCCGCAGCGTTGAGTTCCAAGCGCTGAGCGTTCGCTTCCGTGAGCACATGGTGCAACCCGCGCCGATTGGCAGTCAAGCACCGCTCAGCAATGGGCAAACTGACCGTCGCTTCATGGCGCGCGAAGAACGGTTGCCACTGGCCGTCGTATGCAGCAGCGAGCAGCGACGCCTCGGGGTAGCTCGTGACGAGGCGCTCCAGCAGCCGCAGCGAAACCCACGGCATGTCGCAAGCGACCACCAATGCGCGCCGCGTGCTTGCGTGCTTCAACAATGCGATCAATCCCCCCAAGGGCCCTACTCCCACCGGATCATCCTTGAGCATTGGCAGATCCAAATTGCGATATGCGTCACTCGCGCCCACCAACACTGCGGGCACACCCAATTGCTCAAAGAGCTTGAGCCAGCGTTCAACGAGCATGACTTTGTCGGGCCCCCACAGGAGCCCCTTTGCAGCGCCGTTCATGCGGCGCGCCTGCCCCCCCACAAAAATCCCGGCGATGAGCGGCGCCATCGGCTCAGCATCCCGCATAACTCCTGGCCCCGCAACGCATCAAAAATCGGACAAGTGGCGAGGCTAATACAAGCACGCACCCTAGTGCGCGCGAGATCCGCCCTGGCACCGGTTGTTCATCAGTCGTGGTGGCCCGCTTGACCGTCACAAGCGAGGAGTGGTTCCGCTCTCGCGTAAAAAGTCAAACGAATGCAATCACTATTCGACACCCGCATTGTTAGCGTCGTGTCGATACTTTGGCCACGCAGATGCGGCGAATCCCTGACTGCCCGTCTTGACCGCGGTGATGAGACCTTCCGCGGGATCCGAGGGCTTGCCGCTCCAACTAAATTCTCCGAAATATAGCGTCCCATCGGGTGCAATTGTTGGGGACGTCCATCCCGTCGCCAGGAGGCTCAATTTCCACGCTAATGTACCATCGGGATTGATCGCGTACAGATGTGGTCCGGCGAAGTAGATTTTTGCGTCCGATGCCACCACGGCCGATGTGTACTCGTGGTCTGGATCGTCC
>DATJEQ010000417.1:0-2438 GCA_035496495.1 Polyangiaceae bacterium | reverse complement strand
CCAGCCCGGACTCGGCCCAGGCTCAACTCACCGTTCGGTCGCCTCTCGCGTGCACGCGCTCACGATCAGTTGATGACGACTTCCGCGATCGTGATGGCGTCGCGGGCGACATCGATATTGAACGATGTTTCCCGCCCATTCAGCCTGTAGGTGAGCGGTTTGCCTGCCCCCGGGAAAATGTTCGCGGGCATATTGATGAGCAGTGCTGCACCCTTCAGATCGGTCGCGGTGAGTGCATCGCTATAGGTTACGCCAGCATCGTAAGCCACCACCGCCCCCGCAATCGTCTGCGTGCTCACGATTTCCAACTGCTGAACCGGCGCCCCGTCGCGCGTCACGAAGTGGATCAACGCGTGGCCTTTGGTGGTGTCAAGTTCCGTAGGCGTCAAGAAGGCGCCCCCGGTTGCAACGATGTCGGTCAGACTTGTTCGATCGACGATCGCCAACTCTGGACTGTTGCCCCGTGTGGTGTCGCGTGACTGCAGCGTCGTGATCAGCTCTTGTGTTGTGGCGCCCGTTGTTTGCTGCACTGCAACCCACAGCGTGCCGGCAACAGCCAATCCATCCAATGAAAAATCCGCGTTGCCATCGTAGGTCGCAGTGATGCGGTGACCGTTCTGGCCCAACGCGCTGACTTCCACTTTCCCGAAGTTGAGCGTTTGCGGTTGCAGCAGATCCGATCCGCCCATGATCTGCACCTTTCCGCTGATCGTCCCTGGTCCCGCATCCGGCGCCATGCTGGAGCTGCCGCCAGCGCCCGCATCTGGCGTGTTGGGGGCAATGTGCACGCCGCCGGAAGCACCAATGCCGTTGCCGGAGCTGACGCAATAGCTCATTCCGGCGCACTGCTCGGAAATGCCGGGGGCGTGCTTGTCGCTCTTGTTCCCGCACCCCAGTGTCAGCCCCAACAAGGCGACAGCGTACAGCCCGCGAATCCGTCTCATGGTGCCAGCATAGCGCAGGAACCTACAGGCGCCCAATTGCTGAGTGATCTGCCCCGTTAGGCAGCTGCCGCGCTGGGGCCGGCGCTGTTCGGCTTCATCGGCTCGATCAGGCCGGTCTTTGATCGCTGACGGTGAATGGTCAGCGCTGCAGCCAGCATACACAGACCAATCCACTGCGACGTGGAGAGCCCCCAGAAGCCGCCGCGCTCATCGTCGCGCAGGAACTCCAACAAGAAACGGATCACGCCGTACATCGCGAGGAATGCTGCAAACACCGCGCCGTCGTAGCGCTTGCGCCCTTGCACGAACAACACCCCAATTGCAGAAATGGCAAACGCCGAAACCGCTTCGTACAACTGCGTCGGGTGCACCGGGAGCGAGGGCAAATGCTTTTGCGCGAGCAGCCCGGCACTGACCTGCGCCTCACTCGCGGGGCTGAACCCGGGAAACGCAATCCCCCAGGGCAGCTGCGTGGGCTTTCCGAAACAGCACCCTGCCAAGAAACAACCCAAACGCCCAAAACCGAGCCCAATGGGCACCATCATTCCGCCCATGTCGCAGCCTTTCCAGAACGGAAAGCGATCGCGCTTGAATAGCCACCAGGCGCCCCAAGTCGCTGCAATGAAGCCGCCGTAAAAGGTCAGGCCGCCGCTCCAGAATTTTGCCCACGCCAAGCAATCGGGGCCGGAGGGATGGCACACGCCCTTGGCGTCGTCCCACACGCCCACTGCGCCGTCGGGTGCTGCGTCGAATGCGCAACTGGCTTGCGGTAAGCCGCTGGTGCATTCTTCCTTGCTGATGGGCCAGTCGACTTTCGCCGGCGCAACGCACAGGTTCACGTAATCGGTGAAATGTCCGTCGGCGACGACGTGCAGCAGGCGGGCTCCAATGATGCCTGCGAGTACCATCGCCAGGCCCAAATCCACGATCACATCCGGATTTTGCCCCCAGCGTTTGACGCACAGCGCGCCCATGGTGGTGGCAAATACGAAGCCCACCAGCATCAACACGAAATAGCTGGGTAGCGGCGTGCCCAGCAGTGAGAACAGCTCGCCGTGCATACGGCCCTTTACCGATGAACGGCCATGCGGCGCGAGGCGATCATGTCGACCGCCATCAACCCAACCCCAATGCAGATCGAAATGTCCGCCACGTTGAAGGTGGGCCAATGATCCGTGACATGCCAAGTGCGCACCACTGCAGCAATGCCTTGATTCATCGCCTCCACCCAGCGCGCACGATAATCGATAAAATCCACCACGCTCCCGCGCACCACGCGATCGGCCAAGTTACCCAGCGCGCCGCCCAACACCAGGGGCAACCCCCAACGCAGCGCGCGCTGCTCGGGCGCGATACGTCGGTACAGCGACAGGATGAAGAAGATTGCCGCTACACTCACGCCAAAGAAGAACGGCTTGCGCACGAACTCGCTGGCATCCTGCAGCAAGCCCCAAGCGCCGCCCCGATTGTAAGCCAAGGTGAGGCTCAAGTGCT
>DATJEQ010000416.1:0-7772 GCA_035496495.1 Polyangiaceae bacterium | reverse complement strand
GTCAGCGCTTCGGGCCTAGCGCAGAACATCACTGTGCTGGATGCGACAGCAGGGAGCGCCGGTGTCCAAAACTGCCTCGTCAAAGTGATCAGCACAATTCACTTCCCGAAGACCACCGATTCCACCGACGTCGTCTATCCCTTCACCTTCCGCAAGACGCAGTAACGGACATGGAAGCCGAATCAGCCTCCATCTCCCTGGCGACACTGGTCGTCCTCACCGACGCCTCACTGGTATTGCCCTCCACCCTGTGGCTCGTGAGCAGCGTGCCTTTACCCTGGAATGCACTCGGCCTCGCACTGATGCTAGCGCCCCTGCCCTTCTTCGTCGCAGACGCACGTCGCAGGGATCATCACGAATTTTAGCCTCATTCCGGCAACGTCTTCTCGGCGTTGCCAGCGGTTGGCACATCGCGACATCTGTGTCCGAAGATTGGGCTGGGCGCTGTAACCGGGTGGCGGAAACTTAGCGTTGGCACGACAGTTGCTGTGATGCGAGGCATGGTCCTGAGACGTTTTCTTACCCTCACAATCACCGCGGCGCTGGTTGTCATTGGGCAGCAGGCTTGCTCGAACGAGCCCGCTGCCGGCCCGCTTGCCCGACACGGTCTGCCTGATTCCGGGGGTGCGCAACACCAGGGAACACCTGACAGCTCTTCAGTGCAGCACCCGGGAACGACCGACGGCTCCTCGGGGCAACACGAACACGTACCGTTCGACGCGGAGCAACCCGACGCTGATGCGGGGCAATCCGATGCGGACTCGGGAGGACTCGATGCCGGCCTTGAGCGACCCGACGCCGACGACTGGTACGGTCAGTGGCTATACAACGCCTCGCCGGCATGTCAGCGCCATGAACGCGAATTCAACGAATTCATTGAGCAACACCAGAGCTGCACGTCAAACGCAGACTGCGCCGTCGTTTATGACTGCTCAGACGTGGACGTCAGAGCCGTAAACATTGGCGCGCATGACCAGGCTTGCGTCTTGCAGGTGCAACGCTGCTTCCCCCTCCCCGACGGGATGATTCCCGGCGCAAAATGTGAGTCCGGAAAATGCGTCGTCGATCACGATCGAATTGTGGCCTGCTGCGGCTGTGCACTAGACGCCGGCTACGACGCATCTCCCAATAGTCAGGGATGCGATGCATTCTACCCACCGTTCTGATCCCCCAACCACGAATCGTGCTATGCTGGCTGTTATGACTCGCGGGTGCTTACTTGTGTTTGTGTTTGCTGCGCTCACCAGCGCGGGATGCTCCAATGGCAGCGATGCGAATTCTGGTTCGATGACGAACGGCGCATCAGGCGGCAGTGCCCAAGGGGGTGGCAATACAACCGCTGGAGGGTCCAGCGCGGGAGGCACTGCAAGTGCCAGCGCGGGGCATGGGGGAACGACCGCGAGCACCGGCGGCATGAATGCAGGCGGCGATGCGGGTAGCTCCTCCACGTCGCTTGGGGGTGCAGGCGATGCAAGCACAGCTGGCGGGGGTAACACTGACGCTGGTAACAACAACCACAACAACGGGGACGCGAGCGCCGATTCCAGCGTTGACGCCAGCATGGGCACAAGTGTTTGGGATGCAGGCGACGCTGGATTCACTTGCGCCGACATCAGCCCCTGCACGGGATCGCCTAACAACACCGTGTGCAATGGCCAGGAGGTGCTGTGGTATTGCGGGCCCGTAGGGAACTTACTTGGCAGCGACACCGCATACCGCGATATGCACTGCTACATGCCAACGCCACTGGCGCCCCAACCCCGCTGGTGTTGCGACCCCGGTTTCTTCGCGGGCTGCTACTAACTACAGCGCGCTCGCAATCAACTCGCGAGGCCTCGTTCGACTAGCTCGCGAGAGCCTGCTCGATCAGCTCGTAGACTTTCTGGCTTTCCTTGCCCCACAGCAGATCTTGATGGGCAAAGCCGGGCAGCACGTGCTTGCGCGGCCTTCGACCCCAACCTTGCGGCGGCGCCTCTGCCAGGAGCCATTCATACATTCGATCGATGCCGTCGCGGTGCCACAAGCGATTTTCTGTTCCCGTGATCAGCGTAACCCGCTTGGTGCTGAACGCCTCAGGCAGCAAATAATGCCCTGGAACGCGTTTGTGTTCCCGCGGCTCTCTGCTGGCTGCTCGCTGGCGGCGCCGCGATTCAAGTGCGCGCGGCGGATCGATGGTGTCCATCGCGTCAAATTGAGCGGCGTAGCCGCGACGCACCATTTGCCCCGCGTGCAAGTACAGGCCTAGGTGCATGGCACCGAACAATTCCTTCAACTTGGGCCCATGAATGCCCGGAACCAACACCTCAGGGGGGTAAGGCTGCCCGAACATGAAGGTCAAGCGTTGCAAAATCCGATCCGCTTCGCTGTCGCCCGGGGGCATCCAGCGCGAAGGGAACACTTCGTAAGCCGTTTTCATGTCCGCAGGCCATTTGTCGTAGTGACGCGGATCGATGACGCGACACTCTGGGTCGTTAGCCAGCACGCGCTCCAGGATAAAATCCTCCGCTTTGATCCAACCGTCCCACGGGGCTTCGTAAAATAGCCCCAATGTGGAGAGCACCACGTTGTTGACGGCTTCTGCCTGCTTTGCCGCAAGCGCGATCGACAGTGCGCCCGATCCAAAACAATGCGCCACCGCCGCGATGTGCTGCGTCTTGCCCAGCTCTTTTTGCATCAGATCGAGCGCCCACGGAATGTCCTCGTGTGCCGTGTGATCCAAGGTGAATTTCCTGTATTCACCCTCGTGATCGGGGCGCGGCGGATCCTCTAACACCTTGGCCACGACGTGCGCGCTGCCGCGCCAATCGAGCGTCCACACATCCCACTCTCGCCGTTGCAGGTAATCAACGAGCCCCCCATTGGGCAGATGGAACGTCTCGCTGGTAGCGCTCGCACCGTGAAGCAGTAGAACACTCCCCTTGCCTGAATTCGGTCCACGGCGATGCAGCACAACGGGGACATCCCCCTCACGAGTGATGGCCCCAGTCATAGGTGCTTGCTCCACGAAGGGCGCATCAGGGTGTCGAGCATTGTTTGCAGCTGCGGCATGTAAATGCGCTGCAAACTACCGAAGAAGAATTGACAGAACGACACCAGCGTCCACACCACCCGTGCCGGATCAGGGTTCGACATGGGGCCATTGCTACTCGGCGTGATCAGACACATTCCCTGTACCAATTTGAGGAAGCCGGCCATGTCCATGTGCATCACGCCAGCGCTGACCAATTCACGGCGACGCCCCACGGTGAAGCGAGAGAGCTTCACGAACAACTCGGTGGTGTCACGCCAGGCGTCTGCCCCCGGGTCATCACTGATGTGCTTGTACCCGCGCAGCTCCCAGCGTTGCTGTTGTTCATCCAGGAAATTCAAGGTGTAGCGCATCAGGCGCGTGGTGCGCTGTGGCCCCTTTGAACTGGTATAACTCGGCGCGATCTCACGCTGCACTTTGGCGGCCGCGTGATGCAACACATGCGGCTTACGACGCGGTACTAAAAGCTGCAGGTGCCCTTTACCGGCGTACCTTTTCACCTGATCGCTGCCGGGCAACCGTACATTCACGTGCCCGGTGAGGGTCAAGATGTGCTTCTGGTCCTCCAGGAATCGAGGCAAATTCAAGGTCTGTGCTCTGAGAACAACATTGATGGCGTGCCCAGGCCGCCCTTTGGTTTCGAGCGCACGAAATGCCGCCTTCACTGTCTCGATATCGATGCTCTCCAAGCGTGAAGTGGGCGCCGAGTGAAACCCCTGCATGCGCTCCTCAAAAGCCAAGCCAATGGGTTCGCTTTGAGAAGGCTCCGCGTTCGGCTTAGGCGGCTCAAGTTGCCAGTGGAGGGCTTCCGCACTCGCACGCCACTGCACGGCTTTTGCGCGTTGGGTCCGGTATTGTTTGGCGCCGTCGCTTTCCCCCTCCAGCCAAGCCGGTTTGCGCGCTTTGATCAACTCCAGTACGTTGCGCTCTGCAATTGCCGCAATGGTGGAGGAAGGATTGGCGCCCACGGAAGCCGGCAAACACGCTCCGTCCAGAACATAGAGCCCAGGACAACCCCACACTTGACCATTAGGGTCGGTAACACCCAGCTCGGGCGTTTCGCTCATGCGACAGCCACCCTGACTGTGCACGGTGATCGGTTTGCCCAAGAAAGACCATGCCGGGTTCACTCGCAACTCGCCGCCCAGGGCCCGCGCCACATCCCGCATCGCGAGCTCCTGATCCTGGTAGCGCGGCGCTTGGTGATACAGATCCAGATCCGCCGTCACGCTCTGCGTGTTCGCATGGTAGTGCAGCACACCAGGGCTCGGATCCGGCCCCATAGCGAGCAACATCGTGCGGTGATCCGAGTTGTCGGCGTTGTACCCAATGTTTGTTCCGAACTGCGCGGCGGACTGGCCGCCAAAAGTCAACGCAGCGCGTGCCGCGTGGCGACCGATTTTCCTATCATCACCCAGTCGATGTGCCAGCCATACCCCAATGCGTACAGAAACTCGGTCGGCCCAGCTGTTCTCACCGAAAGTTGAGGTGATCCATCGAAACGGCCATGTCTTGCGCACCGCGCGTTTGATGGTGTCCGCAACCACCGGGATCAGAAGCTGATCGCTCACCGCATCTACCAATTGGGGCGCCGCGTCTTTGAGTTGCTTCGGCATGGCGCTCGCGAACAGCCCCGATTGCCTGGCTTGCAACACGCGATCCAAAATTGACTGCAATGCCGGAGCACCTGATACGGCTGGCAATGGATCCGGCTCATTCGTGCATGCAGGCACCGTGGCCGTAGCGTGCGACCCCAAGAAACGATTGCGGCCCGCCCACACCGGCGATCTCACCATACCGATCATGCGATCGAGGTCTTGAGCGTAGCCGCCGTCTTGAATCATAAACCAGCGACGCGACGGATCGTCGTCAGGGCTGCCGTTGGGTCTCGGCTCCGTGGGGGTGCCGGGGAACACCGTCGTCATTGTGATGCACGGGCCCCACGACGGATATTGCGGATTCTTGGTATCGAAGATCACCCCCACCGCATCCGCATTCGGGTAGTAACCCACGCCAATTCGGTGACGCAGATAATCCGCCCGCTCTTTCGCTAAGCCCAAATCAGCGCCCGCGAGCAAGCGCGTCGAATGAACGGCACCGGCGCACAGGAAGAGCAGCTCTGCTTCTTCGTGGCGTTGCTCCTGAGTCAGGTGATCGACGCAGTGCACGCGATACAGCCCATCGCGCCGCTCGATGCGGATCACCTCGCACTGCGTACGAACTTTCGCACCATTCTGCTCCGCCAGCGCGAGGTAGTTGTGGTCGAGAGTATTCTTCGCGCCGTGTGGACACCCGGTGACGCACGCCCCGCATTGCTTGCACGCCGCTTGTTCTTGACCGTGCTCGTTGCTGCCGCTGCGGCGACTCACCGCCAATGGCGGGTAGAAGAATTGCCCTTCCCGCCCCAATCCGCGTGAAACTCGCGCCAATTGCTCTGTCTTAACGAGTCGTAACCCAGCGTCATGCGTCGTGATTGGCGCTGCATCCAGCATGTAACCCACCAGATCGAAGAACGGATCGAGCGCCGGTCGATTGTGAACCGCGGGCCACACACGTCGCTTCTGCTTATCGACGTCGTCCATCAACTCAGCGGGTGGCCTCAGTTGGACATTTGCATAAATCAGTGAACCGCCGCCGTAGCCGGCGGCTTGAACGCTGATCAGCTCACCCAAATCCTGTACGTCGCACAGGCCTTGATTGGGCCCCCAGCCCAAACGGCGCCCCTCCGGAAGCAGCGCATCTTTCGTCGGAAGTGCGGGGAAATCGGCCGTTTCATAGCGACGGCCGCGCTCCAAAATAAGAGTATCAAAGCCCGCCTGACTCAACCGGCACGCCGCGACAGCTCCACCGAAACCACTGCCAATGACGAGTGCTCTCACCTTGTCGCTCGCCATGCGCGCGCTTTCCTGCTCCCAGCCCCGATGCTTGATGCCCTATACTCTTGCGACTCTGCCACCGTCAACACAGGTGAAATGAAGAAGTGAGACAGCAGGGCAGCCTCGTTCGATTCTTGCCGTCGCGACTCGTTGCCCGGCTGACCGAAACTGACACATCGGAGTCGTGGTTCGAAGGCGCCGCAGTGTTTGCGGACATCGTCGGCTTCACGGCGCTGACGGAACGCTACGCGCACAGCGGCGAGGGCGGCTTGGAAAAGCTGGGCGGATTATTGAACGCCAGCTTTGCGCGCTACGTCGAAGAGGTGCACCGCTCTGGCGGTGAAGTCGTCGATTTCGCAGGTGATGCGCTTTTGGCCTATTGGCCCGCAGGGCCAGATCAGACAGGACCAGATCGGACAGGGCCAGATCAGATGGGGCCAGATCAGATAGGGCCAGATCAAACACAGCCCGACCAATTGAGGGCCGCCGCCGCTGCCGCTGCCGGATGTGCTGCGAGGTTAGCGGCATTGCCCAGCAACGCGATCCTGGGAGAGGCTCCAGAGCTTCACGTGGGGTTGGGCGTGGGCAAGCTGTGGGCAGCGCGCGTGGGCAGCGCCGATCACGGACTGCATGTTGTTTTGGGGGGGCCAGCCGTGCGCGAAGCGGTTGCAGCCGAGAAATTGTCAGCGCAGGGCGAAGTGATGTTGGGAGCAGTCGCGGCCAAGGTGCTGAGCCACCTAGCTCTGATTGCGCGGGGTGAGTTCGCGAGCCTGCAGGCCCAAGCCACCGAATCACCGCTGACTCATGCGCCCGTGAAAGCGGTTCCACCCGAGGCTTGGCCAATGGGGCTCATTCCCCGCGTGGTGCAGGAGCGCTGGACTGGAGGTCATGGTCGCTGGGTTTCTGAACTGCGCCGGGTCACGCCGTTATTCGTACGGGTGGAAGGCGTCGACGACACGCGGGCCGATGCGCTCGCGACTTTGCAGCGCGTCAGCGTGGCGATCGCCGACGTGATCGCGTCGTTCTCGCTCGAGAGCGGCCGCTTCCTGCTCGACGACCGTGGATTGGTCTTCATGTTGGTGTTCGGCATTCCCTACGATACGTACGCTGACGATCACCCGCGCGCGCTGCGCGCCGCTCTGGCCATTGAGCGAAAGCTTGGGGCGCTGGGCCATTCATGCAGCATGGGGGTGGCATCGGGAGCGGCATTCTGCGGCGTGCTGGGCACAGAAGATCGCTCGGGCTATTGGACCATCGGCCCCCCGATGAATCGCGCGGCGCGCCTGATGAGCGCTGCCCAGCGAGAGCTATTCTGTGAAGCTTCCCTGGAAGACATCAAAGAGCACAGCGACCTAGTGGCGACGGAGGTGGCACCGCTCAGCTTGAAGGGGCTCACTCAATTGCGCGCGGTGCGCGTCATGCAGCGCGAAGCCAGCGACTCAACACGCGCTTCGCTGGTGGGTCGTGCGCAGGAGCAACTGACCGTCGATCGACTGCTTTCAGAGCTACGCGACGGCAAAGGTGCGGTGCTCACTGTGGTGGGCGAAGCAGGCCTTGGGAAAACGGCGTTGATCAATGATCTGATCGAAAAAGCCCGCCGCCGCGGTCTCGTTTCCACCATCGCGCGCGCCGACCCAGAAATGACGCGCACCTATGGCGCTTGGCGCGAAGTCCTGCGTTCTTACTTGGACGTCCCCCGTGAATTGCCGGCCTCTGAGTTGCCGGCATGGCTCGCCGATCCACGACACCGTGCCGCGCAGTTCGAACATGTGCCGCTTTTGGCTTCGTTGCTCGGTGTCGATGTCGATCCGTTGCCGGACATTCACCACGGCGCGGCCCGTGCCGATGCGGCGCTGGAAGCGCTCACC
>DATJEQ010000415.1:0-4249 GCA_035496495.1 Polyangiaceae bacterium | reverse complement strand
CCCAGGCGCCGATCCACGATCAGCCCGCGGATGGGGAAGCGGATGTCGTATTGAAGGTCGTTCAAGTAGTCGGGATACCCGCGCTTTTTGATCAGGCGCGTGACGGTCAAATCCACGCTCAGCGCATCCATCGCGCTTTGGTTGTAGATGGCCAGCGTGTAATCCATGTCGAAGCCGAGCCACTCCAGCGGGCCCATCTTCAAATTGCGATTGACGAACACGCGATCGGCACGGGGCACACGCAGGGCGGCGGGACCGGCTAAACTCGAGCCCTCAATGGGAAGGGTCAACTGCGATTCAGCTGCAGCGCCGTAGAGTTCGTACACTGAGTTCAGAGTAGCACTGTCTGCCGCTTACGCCAGACGATCTAAACCAGACGATCTAAACCAGACGAACCCCATGGCCGATGCACGAAGGGTCGATCTCAATTCTATTCCCGCTGCGCAAGACACCACCTCGGGTTGGCGCGTGCTTCATGAACAGCGGCGTGTCGAGATCCACCCAGTCAAAGCCCCCCATTCCGGCCGCCAAGCAGGCGGAAACGCCCATTGCGAGGTCGCTTTCCACCATACCTCCGACCATCAAACCGAGGCCCAGTCGTTTGGCTGCGGTGATCATCCGTTGGGCCTCCAGCACGCCGCTCTTCATGATCTTGACGTTGATGATGGCGGCGGCTTGTTCTCTTGCGATCCGTTCGACGTCGCGCACGGAACCGGCACTCTCATCCGCCGCGACCGGGATTTGGGTTCGCTCTTGCACCGCGCGCAGGCCGTCCAGATCGTCGCGCGCCGTCGGTTGCTCGAACACGCGGACCTGCGCACGCAGCGGCCCCAATTGACGGATCATTTCTACCGCGTCGTCGATGCTGAGCGCCGCGTTACCATCAAGAATCAAGTCGGCCGTAGGTGCCACCTGCAGGGTCGCGCGTATTCGTTCCAAATCGTTCTGCAGTGGCGATTCATGAATTGCCCCTACCTTGATCTTCAACGTGGTGAAGCCTTGCAGCGTCGCCTGATGTGCCGCTTGGCGTGCGGCCTCGGGCGATCCGGTCGGGATCGTGATGTCCGTGTAGAGACATCGCTCGCTTCCCCCTGCCCAGGCCCACAACGAGGTGCGCGTGTGCTTGCAGAAAGCATCGAGCAGCGCGCTTTCAAAGGCACACAACGCGCTCTTAGCCGGCCCACACAACTCGGCTGCTTCTTGGGCAATGGTGCGCCATTCGGTGATGGGTCGTTCGATTGCCAGCGGCATCAGGGTGCCCAGTGCAACTAGCGTAGCCTCCTGGGTCTCGCCATTCACGGCCGGAAAGGGTGCGGCTTCACCAAGGCCCACGGTGCCATTGATGAGGCGCAGTTTGACGTACACATTTGCGGCGAGCGCTTGCGCGCCTGTGGCGATGCTGAACGGCGTCGTCAACTCGATGTTCCAGGGGAATGCCCCCAGGCTTTCGATGCGTGCGGTCACCCGCACATGCTAGAATGCTTGGCAGCCGTGAAGCCAATCGCAATTTTTGTCGCGGGAGATCCAGTGCCAGCAGCCCAACAGCGGCGGGGCGGGTTTGAAGCGATGATCCGTGAAACGGTGGGCGCGGAGTATGAGTCATGGCAAATCCTCGATTTGCGCACCGCTGAGACACTGCCGAGCCCCGAACAGTTCGCTGGGGCCATCGTCACGGGCTCCGCGTCGAGCGTTACGGACCGGGAAGCGTGGACTTTGCGCGGTGAGTCCATGTTGCGCGACATGGTTGCAGCAAAGCTGCCGCTGTTCGGCATCTGTTATGGGCACCAGATGCTGGGGCAGGCGCTCGGCGGCAAGGTTGAGAAGAACCCGCGTGGGCGTGAGATCGGAACCGTCCGCGTCGAACCGCTCGACGACGATGAGCTGCTTTCAGTGAAGGAGCCGTATCTCGCGCAGGCCACACACGTGGATTCCGTCGTGACCTTGCCGCCCAGTGCGCATGTGCTGGGGCGAACCGCGCTGGATCCCTACGCCGCCGTGCGCTTTGCGGAAGCGGCGTGGGGCGTGCAATTCCACCCGGAATTCGACCCCGACGTGATGCGCGATTACATCCGCACCCGCGCAGATGTCCTAGAACAAGAAGGAAGCGACGCCCAGGCGCTGCTCGCCGCCGTCAGAGAAACACCCGTTTCCAAGAGCCTGCTCACCCGATTCGTGCAGCAGGTGAGGCGCGTCGCTTGATGCCGTATTACGGGCAGCGAATGTTACAGAGTGCCTAGCGTGACGAGCTGGGCTCGCGCACCAGGGTGGGAGCGAACGCGGCGCGCGAAGAGTTGGGGGTGGGGCGCTGGGACGGGGTAGGGGCCGCGGCAACCCATCGTGAAGTGGCTGTCGCCATCTCGTTCGCTGTCTGGTAGCGCTCAGCGGGATCACGGGCCATGGCCTTGGCAACGATGGCAAGCAATTCGGGATCCAGATCGGCTCGGCGCTCAGCGAGCGGGGTTGGATCTGTGGCCACGATGCGGAGGATCAACGCATTGTAGTTGTCGGCTTGGAAGGGGGGCTCGCCACAGAGCGCTTCATACAAAATGCATCCGACGGCGTACACGTCAGCACGCGCGTCCACCGCTACGCCACGAGCGTGTTCAGGTGCCATGTACGGCGGAGTTCCCACAATCATGCCTGTGTGGGTGAGATTCTCTTGTCCTTCCCTGGGCAGCAGTTTGGCAATTCCGAAGTCGAGCAGCTTCGCCTGGTCGCTGCCGTCCGACATGGGGGTCAAGAAGATGTTATCCGGTTTCAAGTCGCGATGGATGATCCCCATTTGATGCGCTGCGGCGAGGGCCGTCAGGATCTGCGCAGCGATCGAGATTGCCCGATCGGGTGTCATCGTGCCTTCGCACAGCGCGTCACTCAGCGTCTTGCCATCCAGGTACTCCATGACCAAGAACACCGGACCTTGTTCGGATTCGTTGAAATCGAGCATGCGCACGATATTCGGGTGATCAACAGCCGTAACCATCTCCGCTTCGCGGCGAAACCTCGTAATTAGATCGGGACGGCCTGAGAGCTCGCGGTGGAGTACCTTCACGGCTACCACCTGGCCGACCTGCTGATCGGTGGCTTGATAAACGGATCCCATCCCGCCCTGGCCCAGGAATCGACCGAGCAAGTACCGTCCACCCAGTAACTCCCCCGTCCAATTGCGATCTGATGGATCGTCTCTCCCCAATCTCATGCGCTCGCCCGAGCGATAACGTTCCAACTCGATCTTGGCCGCCAGGCGCTCTCGTCGCGCGGTTGCTGCGCGCGCCACGCTGTCGAGAAGTTTATCGTTCGGAATCGGCTTCATCAGGTATTCGAACGCGCGATATTCGACGGCTTTGACGGCAGTCGTGAGATCCGGTTTGCCGGAAATCAATAACACGGGAAGGTCAGGGTCGTGTTCGTGTAGGGCTCTTAACAGACCGAGACCATTCATGTCCGGCATGTGCACGTCACTGAGCACCAGATCGAATTGGCCCTGCTTGACCAACTCGATTGCGCTGCGCGCATCGCCCGCTTCAGTTACCACGTAGCCCCCCAAACGGCTGAGCACCGTAGCGAAGACGCGACGAACTTCGACTTGATCGTCGATGATGAGAACGTGCGTCTCCGGCTTTTCATCGACTTTGGGGACAACCTTGGCTTGCACGCTATCCTCCCACATGGGGCGATTCCCCAATTTTCAATTTTACGACACGGACGTTTATCGAGCAACGTCATCTCATGCACAAACAGCGTTTAGAAGAGTTCGATTTGCTTCCAATTCATCGCGATCGGGACATCTTGTCGCACTTAGAACGTGCGTGGATGTAAGCACTCTGGCCGCTGTCACAACGTCGTTCGCAATTTCCCCTCGCGTGACAAGCCCGGCTCGTGGCACTCATTGCGTGTGGGGGTTGCTCAATGAACCGGGAGGCCTGAGTATGAAAGCATCGGGTGGACTGATTTGGGGATTGATGTTCGCACTGAGCCTGGGGGTTTCGTGTAGCCGGAAGAGCAGCGGCACTGGCGGAACCTCCGGCAATGGCTCGCCGGAGCAGACAGGATCGGTGTGCAAGGTTGCTTCGCAATGTTATCCCGGTGTGGCCGATGGCGGATTGCTGGGGGAAGCGATGTGCCTGACCCGGGTGCGGGATGGATACTGCACTCACACCTGCACCCGGGACAGCGATTGCTGCGCGGCCGCCGGCGAATGTCGAACAGGGTTCCCGCAGGTGTGCTCCCCGTTCGAGTCGACGGGGATGGA
>DATJEQ010000414.1:0-14797 GCA_035496495.1 Polyangiaceae bacterium | reverse complement strand
TCAGCATCTAAATTCGTGCCCGAACAATTCGCCGATGGTTTCTTGCGCTCGATGCCTGAGCGTTACTTGTTTGCCAATCCGCTCGATCGCATCACGACCGAGATGACTTTGGCTTATGACGCACGGGAGGAAACGGCGCGGGTGCGGGTGATCTCGGTGCAGGAGCCGTACGTGGAACTCGCGGTGATCGCGAACGACGCGCCCGGGCTGCTTGCCAAGATCTGCGCCACGTTCTCGGCCGCGCGCTTCAAAGTGGTGAGCGCGCAGATCTATTCGTGGACGAACCCCGACGGCTCTGATCGAGTTTTGGACTTGTTTTGGGTGCGCGCGGGCAACGATTCGGCCCAAGCCCAGCGCGCCGTGCCCGGAGTGCAGACCGAGCTCAGGCGCCTGTTGGCAGGCGAAATCAGCGCGGACGACCTGGTTCCCAGTCGCGGCCAAGAAATGCGTTGGAATTCGCGCCCTGCTCCCAAGATCGAGGCCCGCGTCAATATCGACAGCCGCTCGGCCACAAATCACACTATCGTGGAAGTTGTCACGCGGGATCGACGCGACCTGTTGTACCGCCTCTCGCGCGCCATCAGCGAATGCGGCCTGAGTATCTATCTAGCCAAGATCAACACCGAGGGGGATCGTGTTGCCGACGTGTTCTACGTGTGTAAGCCCGGTGGCAGCAAAGTCACCGAGCAAGCGGAGATGGCAGCCCTCGAGCAAACTTTGCTTCAAACGATTGCCGATCTCGAGGGCGCCGCGCTGGTGGTGGAGCCCGCGGCACAGGCTGACGCCGAGCACTGAGCGAAGATTCAAAGTACGACTGAAATGGCACGAGTGGGGAGGAGATCAACGATGAAAAATGCGGTTCTAAAGGTTGTGTGCAGTGCCCTGGTTTGTTCCACGGTGATTGCCTGCGGCGGCAGCTCCACCCCACCTCCGGCTCAACCCGACCCGAGCTTGCAAGATACGGATGATGGTGCCGCGAGCGACTCCAGCAATTCCGATGCAAAGGTGAGCCCTGAGCAGAAGCAAGCCATGGACGCGATCAAGGCGGGCGACTTCGCCAAAGCCAGCGAATTACTGACGAGTTTGCGCAGCAAAGAGCCGAAGAATGCTGAGGTGGCGTTCTATTCGGGCGTTGCCGCTGAAGGCCTGACCAACCCCGGTGAAGCCCAGAAATACTACCGCCAAGCGATGGATCTGAATCCGAAACTGGCAGATGCCCCCGCGAATCTTTCGGCGCTCTTGATCAACTCGGAGCAATACGACGCGGCCATGACGGTGATCCAAGAGGGCCTTAAGGCGAGCCCCGATCACGACGCGTTACTCAATAATCAGGCGGTTGCATTGATGGGCAAAGGCGACGCCAAAGGTGCCGCGCAGGTTTATGACCATCTGGTGAGCAAGAATCCCCAGAATGAGGAACTCAAAGTCAACGAGGCGGAAGCCTGGTTCGCTGCGGGCGACAAAGATCGCGCGCTGAAGATTGCCGGCTCATTGCTGCACAGCGATCAACGCGCCGTGCTCGCCTCGGTGGCGGATCTGCACGCGCGTTTGGGCGCCTTTGACCCCTGTGTCGCGGCGCTTACCCGAGCCATCGGGCTGCACGACGCGGCCGAGCTGCACATCAGCAGGGGCATGTGTGAGCACGGCCTGAAGCAAGAGCAGAAAGCGACCGACGATTTCCAAAAAGCCACGGAAATGGACAGCACTAGCGCGGTGGCCTTCTATTACTTGGGTCGCAGTCGGGCCGCGGCGGGCTTGTCGGCTCGCGCAAGAGAAGCATTCAAGAAGGCTGCGGCGCTGGATCCGAACGGCAAGATTGGCCAGGCCGCCAGCAAAGCCGCTGCCGAACTGCATTGAGCAGCGTTCAGAGCAGTAGCTCTAGCAGGCGATCCAGTTCATCGAGGCTGGAGTAATGCAGCACCAGCTCGCCTTTGCCCTTCTTGTCCCGCACTAAGCAGCGGGTGCCGAATTTCCGAGCCAGGCGTGTTTCCAGATCGCGCGTCGCCGGGGACTTGGCCCCTGGAGAGTCGGGGGCAGCCTTTTTCTGTTTGAGCGCCCGCACTTCGCCTTCCAGTTGGCGCACACTCCATTTCCCGCGCAAGCACGCGCTCGCCAGCTGCGAGATTGAAGCCTCGCTGGGCGCACTGAGCAGCGCTCGGGCGTGGCCCTCGGTCAGCTGCTCTTGGGTCACCATCTCGCGCACGCTTTGAGGCAATTTCAGAAGCCGCAGAGCGTTCGCCAGGGTTGAGCGATCCTTACCAATTCTCTTGGCCAGCGCTTCTTGCGTGTAGTGGTGCTCGTCGATCAAGCGCTGTAGGGCTTCAGCGAGCTCAATCGGATTCAGGTCCTCGCGCTGGATGTTCTCGATCAACGCCAGCTCGAAAGCGTCGTTGTTCGATACTTCGCGCACCACAACCATCACTTCGCGCAGCCCCGCCTTCTGCGCGGCCCGCCAGCGACGCTCGCCGGCGATCAGCTCGAAGCGATCGTCGGCCACTTTGCGCACCAGAAGCGGCTCCAGCACGCCGAATTCACGGATCGATTGCGCCAGATCTTCCAACGCTTCTTGTTTGAAGTAGTGGCGCGGCTGTCCGCGTTGCGGCACGATCTTTTCAATCGCGCAGGGGAAGACATTGCCGGTCATCGGCGTCAGTGCTCCAGCCGCTGCGACCGCCGCGGCGGCTGCGGCCGCGCTCTGCGGCTCCACGCTGGGCAACAGCGCGTCCAACCCGCGACCCAATCCTCGCGGTGGTTTGTTCACGCGTGCGCCTCGATCACTTCACGTGCCAGGCTCATGTAGCCCTGCGTCCCTTTGCATTGAATATCGTACAGGATCGCGGGCAAGCCGTGGGAGGGGGCCTCACTCAGGCGAACATTGCGTGGGATGATCGCGTCGAAGACATGAAAATGCCGGCGTACTTCGCTGGCGACCTGGTGCGCCAGTCGATTGCGTGGATCCCACATGGTGAGCACCAGCCCCTCGACGGTGAGCGCCGGGTTCAAAGTGCTCTTCACTCGATCAATCGTGGCCATCAGGTAGGTGATCCCCTCAAGAGCGTAGTATTCAGGCTGCAAGGGAACAATCACCCGATCCGCTGCGGTCAAGACGTTGAGCGTCAATACGCCCAACGACGGGGGCGAATCGATAACGATGAAGTCGTATTCATCAGCGGCCTTTTCACGCAGAAGGCGCCGCAAGTGGGTGCCGCGTTCGGTTCCTTCGAAGAGCTCGTATTCGACGGCTGTCAAATGCTGGCTCGAAGGTGCGATGTCTAGCCCAGGTAGTTGGGTTTTCAGGATGATCTCGTGCAGGGAGCAGGTACCGACTAGTGCGTCGTAAATGGTGCGCTGCAGCGAGCGCGGAGCGATGCCAACTCCACTCGAGGCATTCGCCTGAGGATCGAGATCGACCAGAAGAGTGCGCTTCTCCGCGGCGGCGAGGCTCGCAGCGAGATTGACCGCGGTGGTCGTCTTGCCGACGCCGCCCTTTTGGTTGGCGATGGCGATGATGTTGGAGCCCATATCCCCGGGGCATCTTTAGCGAAAATCCACAGCTTGTTTCCCGATTTCTTGGAGGGGAATCCAGGATGTCGTACTGTGTGCGCAGATGTAGGTGCAAGTAGTTGCAGGTAGGCAGTCACACCCTTACTTCGGGAGAACCTGATGTCATCCACAAAATACCGTAGTTTCGAAGACTTCACCCGGGACGAGATCCGCCCGGGCATGCGTGCCGGATGGTGCCTCGACAACATCAGCGACCCAGGCATTCACGAGACCGATTTCGATCTGGACCCCTTCGAGGCCGCCCTGCTGGAGGCTGAGCTCGAGGACGAGGACGACGAATTCGACTCGGAAGAGTGAGTTTTCGGCCTCGGCGGCTCGGTCGAGGCCAAAGTCGTGAACGCCTCAGCGCGTTCGCTAGGGCCTGAGTCTTCCGGCCTGAAACGACCCCTGCAGACTGCCTCTGCAGGGGTCACCTATTTTCGCTCGGACATACAGCGTCTTGACCTTAGGAAACGCGCATGGCAGGCAAGCCCACCCCATGCAGGTTTCTGTCCAAAAACTAAGTCCGGTGCTGCTTGAGCTCAACATCCAGGTGCCAGCTGGCCGAGTGAGTGAAGAGCTTGAGCGCGCCTATGGAATGGTCGCGCGTAACGCCAAAGTTCGCGGTTTTCGCCCCGGCAAAGCGCCTCGCAGCGTGCTGATGCACATGTTCGGCAACCGGGTTGCCGCCGATGTCGCGCAGCGCCTGGTCGAAGAGACCTATTCCAAGGCTGTCAATGAGCACAATGTGCAAGCCGTCAGCGAGCCGGCGATCGAATCGCGCCAAATCGTGGAAAATCAGCCATTTTCTTACAAGGCTCGCGTCGAGATCATTCCCGAAATCGAGAGCGTGAATTTCAGCGGCTTCAAGGTGACCCGCCCCAAGGTGGAAGTCACTGACGCGCTGATCGACGCGGAGCTGCTCAAGCTGCGCCGCCAGGTGGCGACGCTCGAGCCGTTGAAGGAAGATCGCGCGGCCAAAGAAGGCGACATCGCGATTCTGGATTTTGACGTCGAGGTTGCCGGCAAGCCGGTCGTCGATGCGAACGCCCGCGATTTAGAGGTCGAAGTCGGAAAGGGCAACTTGCTGCCGGGTATTGAGGCCGCCATTGTGGGGAAAAAGGCGGGCGAGCGAGCTGAGGTGGAGATCGAGATGCCCCCGTCGCATCCGCATCCGTCCCTGCGCGGAAAAAAAGCCACGATCAAGCTGCTGGCCAAAGACTTGAAAGTGCGCGTCATCCCCGAGCTCGACAACGAGTTGGCCAAAGATTTGGGCAACTTCGGTTCGTTGGATGAGTTGAAGAAGAGCATTTCTGAGCAGCTTGAAAAGCAACTCAAAGAGCAGTCGGAAACGAAGCTCGCCGAGCAGCTGGTCGAGGCGCTGGTTGCGGCCAACACCATCGACGTTCCGCCGTCGCTCGTACAGCGTCAGGCTCAGATGACCGAGCAAGAGCTGCTGCAGCAAGCGCGCCGCTCGGGTCAATCCCCGTCAATCCCACAAGAGCTGCGCGCGAGCATCGTGCGCGACAGCGAGGTGAAGGTGAGGGCGGGGCTGTTGATGGCCGCGATCGCCAAGCAGGAGCAGATCAAGATCGGCGACACCGAAATTGAGGAAGGCCTGACCGAGCTGGCCGCACAAACGGGCAAGAACATCGCCAAGGTGCGCGCCGAATACGGCAGCCCAAAGAAGCGGGAAATGCTCGTGGGTATGATCTTGGAGAACAAGGTACTTGACCTGATCGAGTCCAAGTCCAATATCGAAGAGGGATGATGAAACGACCCGAAACCCCCGCGCAAGCCATCGCAACCCTGGAGCAGGCCGTCCACAATGGCCAGCTGGAAGGGGTTCGGCCGGTTGGAAACGTTATTTACCCCCATGTGGTGGAGACCACCCACCGTGGAGAGCGAACCTGGGACATTTTTAGCCGGTTACTGAAGGATCGAATCGTGTTCCTCGGTAGCCAGGTCGACGACGATGTGGCGAACATCATCATCGCCCAATTTCTCTTTTTAGAAAGCGAAGATCCGGACAAGGATATACAGCTTTACGTTAACTCTCCGGGCGGCGTGGTGACAGCCGGTCTCGCGATTTTCGACACCATGCGCTACGTGCGCTGCCCTGTGAGCACGCTGTGCATCGGCCAGGCCGCGAGCATGGGTGCGCTGCTGCTCGGTGCTGGAGAAAAGGGGCGCCGTTACGCGCTGCCCCACTCCCGCATCATGATCCACCAGCCCCTGGGTGGTGCCCGCGGTCAAGCGACGGACATTGAGATCCAGGCGCGAGAAATCCGCCACATGAAGGACGTCATCACGGAAATCCTGGTCGAATCTACCGGGAAAAAGAAGGAAGAGATCGCCAAGGACATCGAGCGCGATTTCTACATGGGCGCTGCGCAAGCCAAGGAATACGGATTGATCGACGAGATCTTCGAGCCTAAGCGCAAGAAGGAAAAGAAGCCCAGCGAGTAGGGGCGACCCCCAGTGGTCGCCCTTACATCGGCGCCAATTGGGGGCGGGCGGTAGCGGGGCGATTTTGCAGCTGGCGCAGGGGCCGATTCGACCACAATCGCCCATTTGAGCCGCCAGTTCCTTGCGGCGACCGGAGGGGGGGCCTACAATCCTGGTGCAAAGCGAGGAAGGGATTCCTCGTGGAAGCCGAATACGATCAAGAGGATAGGCAGCCTGACGAGGTAGCACGTGCAGCAGCGCAGTAACGATTCAAGCGGAAACCTTTGCTGCTCCTTTTGCGGGAAATCGCAGAAGGAAGTGAAGAAGCTGATCGCCGGCCCCACGGTGTACATCTGCGACGAGTGCATCGCGCTGTGTAACGACATCATCGCCGAGGAGGTTGAAAAGGACGAGCCTCACACCGGCGCGGAGCCCATTCCCAAACCCTCCGAGATCAAGAAAGTCTTGGACGAGTATGTGGTGGGGCAAGATCGCGCAAAGAAGGTGCTGAGCGTTGCGGTTTACAACCACTACAAGCGCATCGACAGCAAGGTCTCCGGCGACGATGTGGAGCTTTCCAAGAGCAATATTCTTCTTCTGGGGCCGACCGGAAGCGGGAAGACGCTGCTGGCCCAGACTTTGGCGCGCATCCTCAAGGTCCCGTTTGCCATTGCTGATGCAACGACGCTGACCGAGGCCGGTTACGTCGGCGAAGATGTGGAGAACATCATCGTGCAGCTGCTGCAGAACGCCGACCACGACGTGGAGCGAGCGCAGCGCGGCATCGTTTATATCGATGAAATCGACAAGATCAGCCGCAAGAGCGACAATCCCTCGATCACCCGGGACGTTTCCGGTGAAGGCGTGCAGCAAGCCCTGCTGAAAATCATCGAAGGCACCATCGCGAATGTGCCCCCCAAAGGCGGTCGCAAACACCCGCAGCAAGATTTCCTGCAGATCGACACAACGAATATTCTGTTCATCTGCGGTGGCGCGTTCGTCGGTCTGGTCGACATCATTCAGCGACGTTTGGGCCAGTCTCAGCTCGGGTTCGGCGCGGATATCCGCAGCAAAGATGAGTACAAGTTGGGCGAGGCGCTGCAGCACGTGCAGCCGGAAGATCTGCTGAAGTTCGGGCTGATTCCCGAATTCATTGGGCGTTTGCCAGTTGTTGCCACCTTGCACGGCCTAACGGAAGACGCGCTGATCGACATTTTGACCAAGCCAAAGAACAGCCTAGTCAAGCAATTCCAGCGCCTGTTCGAGATGGATGGGGTCAAATGCAAATTCACGCCCGGCGCACTGCACGCGGTGGCCAAGAAGGCTATTTTGCGAGAGAGCGGGGCTCGCGGCTTGCGCGCCATCCTGGAAGAGTCGATGCTGGAAGTGATGTACGACATTCCCTCCAAAGCGGGGATCAAAGAGGTCGTGATCAACGAGGAAGCGATCAACAAGGGCGAGTTGCCCCTGGTCGTGTACGAGAAAAAGCAAACTGCTGAACTCAAGGGAGCGTGAGGGCGGTCGTGGCCTCTGCCAGCGCTCCGCCTCGCTAGCCCACGATGCTGTTCAAACCTGAAGGCGAGAAAGCAGGCGCACGAAAGCAAGTTCCTGCGCTGCCCCTGCGGGACATCATTTTGTTCCCGCACATGGTTTCGCAACTGTTCGTTGGGCGCGAGAAGAGCATCGCTGCACTCGATGAAGCGATGAACCGTGACAAGGAAATCTTCCTTTCCGCGCAGAAGAACGCCAAGACGAACGATCCAACACCGGAAGATATCTACCTGGTCGGCACGCTGGGCACGATTGTGCAGCTGCTGCGCCTCGCCGACGGCACGGTCAAGGTGCTGATTGAAGGCAAACGCCGCGCGAAGATTAAGCGTTTCACGGAAACGCGCGATGTGTTCTTGGTTGAAGTCGAGCCGCTTGCCGACCCGGAAGGGACGGGCAATGTTGAGTTAGAAGCACTGTGTCGCAGCGTGCAGGGCACCTTCGAGGTCTACGTTAAGCTGAACAAGAAGATTCAGCCGGAGATCTTGATGACGGTGCAAAGCATCGACGAGCCCGGTCGACTGAGTGACACCATTGCAGCCAGTTTGCAGACTTTGAAGCTGGTGGATCGCCAGGGGCTTTTGGAATTGCCCGAGCCGCGCCAACGCTTGGAGCGCCTGTATGAGTTGATGCAGGCTGAAATCGAGATCCTGCAAGTTGAGAAGAAGATCCGTTCTCGCGTCAAGAAGCAGATGGAGAAGACGCAGAAGGAATATTACCTCAACGAGCAGATGCAGGCGATTCAGAAGGAGCTCGGCGGCGGCGAACGCGACGAGTTCAAGAATGAATTGGCGGAGCTGGAAGAAAAACTGCGCGCCAAGCAGCTGCCTGAAGAAGCTCAAGGTCGCATGACCAAGGAGCTGAAGAAGCTCAAGATGATGCACCCCACCAGTGCCGAGGCCACGGTGGTGCGCAACTACATCGATTGGGTACTGGCGCTGCCGTGGTTCGACAAGACAGAGGAGCGCTACGATATTCCCGCCGCGGAACGAGTGCTGGACGAAGATCACTACGGGTTGACCAAGGTCAAAGAGCGCATTGTCGAATACCTGGCCGTGCAGGCACTCACCAAGAAGCTCAAAGGGCCGATCTTGTGTTTTGTGGGCCCACCCGGGGTGGGCAAGACGAGTGTGGCCCGCAGCATCGCGCGGGCGACCGGGCGCAAATTCGTGCGCGTTTCATTGGGTGGCGTACGCGATGAAGCGGAAATTCGCGGGCACCGGCGCACGTACATCGGCGCGCTGCCGGGGAAGATTATTCAAAATTTGAAACGTGTGGGGTCGAACAATCCGCTGTTCTTGCTCGATGAAGTCGACAAGATGAGTTCGGACTTCAGAGGTGACCCCGCTTCAGCTTTGCTGGAAGTGCTCGACCCGGAGCAGAATCATACCTTCAACGATCACTACCTCGATCTGGACTACGATCTGAGCGACGTGATGTTCATCGCCACCGCCAACACACTGGCGGGCATCCCCGTGCCGCTACAGGATCGCATGGAGATCATTCAACTGAGCGGCTACACCGAGTACGAAAAGCTCAATATCGCTGAGCGTTATCTGATCCCGCGGCAGAGGACCGCCTGCGGCCTTGAAAACAGTGACGTCACGATCACCCAAGACGCGGTGCGCTTTGTGATTCATCACTACACGAAAGAAAGCGGCGTGCGCTCCTTAGAGCGCGAATTGGGCAGTATTTGCCGCAAAGTGGCGCTCAAGGTGGTGAAGAACAGCAGCCGCGAGCCGGTGAAAGTGGATGCGGCAGATGTCGCCGGTTACTTGAGCGTGCCCAAGTACCGCTTAGGAAAGAAAGAGAACCGGGACGAAATCGGTCTCACTCACGGTCTTTCCGTATCGGATTGGGGCGGCGATATTTTAGATTGCGAAGTCACCGTCTTGCCCGGCAAGGGCAAGCTGAGCATCACCGGCCTACTCGAAAAAGGCATGGAGGAAAGCGGGCAGGCGGCGATGAGTTACATCCGTTCGCGCGCGGCGGTGCTGCATCTGGAAACAGATTTTTACCAGAAGAATGACGTGCACGTGCATTTCCCGGATTTCATCCGAAAGGATGGCCCCAGCGCCGGCGTCACGATGGCCACCAGCATTGCAAGTGCGCTGTGCCGCATCCCGGTGCGTCACGACGTGGCGATGACGGGAGAAATCACGCTGCGCGGGCGCGTGATGCCCATCGGCGGCCTGAAGGAAAAATTGCTCGCGGCCCACCGTGGCGGTATCAAGACGGTGTTAGTTCCCAAAGAAAACCGCAAAGATCTGCACGATTTGCCCAAACGCGTGCTTGCCGCGCTGCGCATTGTGCTGGTTGAGCACATGGACGACGTACTGCGTGAGGCATTGGCCTTGGATGAGACGGATCATCGTTTCGGCCCCGGGCGCCCGGGGTTGGAATACAAAGAGGGCGAGCCCGTCAGCGACATCGAACCACTGCCCAGTGCCGCAGATGGCCCGGATGACGCCGCCATTGAACAGCCCGGAGTTTAGGGAGTCTGGCTTCTTAGGCGGTCGCGAGTTAAAAGACGAAACCCTCGGGCGGGTAGCTCAGCGGTAGAGCGCTGGCCTTACAAGCCGGATGTCGCAGGTTCAAGCCCTGTCCCGCCCACTTAAGACATGCTGCTTCCTGTTTTTTGAGGCGAGTTAGCGCCCCTAATGCGCATGCGCCGCGCACCGAACGCAGCGAAGCCCAACACCAAGCCCCAGACGCTGCTGCCACCAGAAGCGGGCACCCCGCCAGCGAACGAGCAACCCTTGCTGTGACCGGCAGGCGCAGCGTTCGTTGGGGAAGAGCCCGCGCTGCCGCCGTTGCCTTGGGTCGTGGGTGTGCCGGTGCCGTCCGTCGCGCCCGTGCCATGGGTGCTTGTGTTACCGAGCGAAACTGCACCGCTCTCGCTCACGCTGACCCTCCCCGATATTGCAAAGTAGGAATAACCTGGAGGCATACATTGCTTGGGCAATGTCACGGGCTGCATAGCGACGCATGCGTCCGCGGGCT
This sequence comes from Polyangiaceae bacterium, assembly GCA_035496495.1. Lineage (GTDB taxonomy): Bacteria > Myxococcota_A > Polyangia > Polyangiales > Polyangiaceae > SZUA-265. Next base: position 4,255 of record DATJEQ010000414.1, on the reverse strand, counting down.
CCGCGGTGCCACCGTCGACCGTGGGCCTTGTCACTGAGTCTGCCGAGGAAGCCGTGCCACCGGTGCTTGACGAGGCATTCGGCGTCTGGCCTCCCATTGCGGGGGAGGTAACGCCACAACTGGAGCTGCCGGAATTGACACTGATCTCCTCACAGGTCCACCCGTCGGCACAATCCGCGTCGGCCTCACAGTTGACCGCAAGCACTTCGCAGTGATGGGTGGTCGGCGCGGTGCAGGTGCACGACGGATCGTGAACCGGCGTAGACCCAGCATCGACGCCCACCATCGTGACGGGCAGGGCAGGATCCGTCGCGGGCATTTGCCCCGCTCCAGCGGCCGTCCCAGCATCTGCGGGCTGCGTGCTGCCGCCGCCGCCACCCGAAGAGCCAGCGCAGGCGCACATTTCCGGGTCCAGCTCGCAGGTGAAGCCTGAACCACAATCGCTCGCGACCGTACACGGCAATTGGTACTTGTATGCGCAAGTGCTCTGGGTTGTGGTCGTGCACTGCTCCGGTGTCGGCGTAACCACGGGGCAATCTGCGCCGTCGGGGCAGCTGGTACCTGAGCCTGCGCTGCATGCCGTCATCATCACGCTGTGGCACACCATGTCGGCTCCGCATTCATTCGCGGTGCCATTCGGGTCACAAGCCTTGGGGACGCAGGCGCTGACCTCTGACGGCATGCAGGGCGGTGGCTCGCAGTGGGTGTTCGGAGCGCAGGTGGTTGTGGGGCAATTAGCGCTCATTGATGTCTCACAAGTGAAGCCATCCGCGCACGGCGCCGCTGTACTGCAGCTTTGCGCCGAAGCGGCCCTAGGCAACAGGGCCACGCAGAGAGCACCGTAAACGGGCACCAATCGACGAATGAGTCTAAGCATAATCAGAGCCTCCTGGTCACCACAGGGCACGGAGCGTGCCAACCTGATCACTCGATCATTGGGGACATTTTCGTCGACCGGTGCGCATATCTTGCGCCTGTTGAGAAGGATCTGCGGCGAGCGCACCCGCGCCGATGGTTCCAGGAGGCAGAGTTTACAGATCGGCGCTGACGCGACATAGTGCGCCGCGTTGTGGGCAAGCACTACCTGACGTCTTTCTTCGAGCCCAACAGCATCGCAGTCTTCGGTGCGAGTGACGCCCCGGGGTCGGTCGGTGGTCAGATCCTGCGGAACTTGATGGACGCCGGGTTTGAAGGACAGGTTTGGCCGATCAATCCCAAGCACTCCACCGTCTTGGGCAGATCGTGCTTCGCGGACCTTTCCAGCGGCGCTCCGCCGGTCGATCTGGCGATCATCGCCACCCCCGCAGCCACAGTGCCAGCTGTACTCCAGCAATGCGGCGCTCACGGGGTGCGCTCGGCGGTAGTCATCTCGGCCGGATTTGAGGACAGCAAGTTGCAGGGCGCACTGTTGGAAGAAGCGGCACGCTTTGGCGTACGTATTATTGGCCCCAATTGTTTGGGCCTGATTCGCACGCCCCGCAAGCTCAACGCCACGTTCGGCAGTTCATACGCCCGGCGCGGCAATTTGGCGCTGCTTTCGCAATCCGGCGCCCTGTGCACCGCGATTGTAGATTGGGCCAACAGCGCGGGGATTGGCTTTTCGACGGTGGTGTCGATCGGTGATGCGCGTGATGTCGAATTTGGCGAATTGCTGGATTTCCTGGCGACCGACGCCGAAACTCAAAGCATTCTGATGTATGTCGAAGGGATCCGCGATGCGCGCAGTTTCATGTGCGGATTGCGTGTCGCCGCGCGGCTGAAACCGGTGGTGGTCGTCAAGGCGGGGCGGCATGAACGGGCTGCCCGCGCGGCGCGGTCGCACACCGGTGCGCTGGTGGGTGCTGATGACGTATTCGAAGCAGCACTGCGACGGGCCGGAGCGGTGCGGGCAACCACCATCGATCAGCTGTTTGCCGCTGCTCAACTATTGGGCAGTGGGCACCGCGTGTTGGGCAATCGCTTGGCAGTGGTCACTAACGCCGGCGGTCTCGGCGTGATGGCGGCAGATCGAGGAGCGGAGCTCGGTATTGAGTTCTCTGAGCTCAGCCCAGGCAGCCTTGAGGAATTGAACAAAGCGCTCCCCGCGCAATGGTCGCATGACAATCCTATCGACATTTTGGGAGACGCAACTGCAGAGCGCTACAAGACCGCGGTTTCGGTGTGCATGAGCGATCCACAGATCGACGGCACGTTGGTGATGCTGAGTCCGCAAGCAATGACACGCCCCACCGAGTGCGCGGCAGCAACAGTGCTGTCGGCACAGGGCAGTAGCAAGCCCTTGATCACCTGTTGGATGGGGGGCCCCCAGGTAAGCGAGGCGCGTGCGCATTTCGTGAGCAGCGGAGTGCCAACCTTCAACAGCCCTGAATTGTCATTGGATGCTTTTTCCTATTTGTGGAACCACCACCGCAATCGGCAGCTGCTGCTGCAGGTGCCAGGCCCTTTGTCGTATCGAGCGGAACACGACATCAACGGTGCACGTCTGATCATCGACAACGTGCTGGCCGAGCGCCGCACCCTGTTGACAACGGCCGAGTCCAAGGCGGTGCTCAAAGCATTTGGGATTGCCACCACGGTGCCGATCTGGGCGCGGTCTGCCAATGAAGCCCTGATCGCAGCAGAGACGACGGGGTTCCCGGTCGCGATTAAGATCGATTCACCGGATATCGCACACAAAGGCGACGTGGGCGGCGTTCGTTTGGACGTGCGCACTGCCGAGGACGTGCGCAATACTTATGAGCAAATGTTGGAGGAGGTGCACCGCAAGGCTCCCGATGCCCGCCTGTCCGGCGTGACCGTTGAACGCATGCATCGGCCCAAGAACGGTCGCGAGTGCCTGGTCGGAGTGGTGAAGGATGCGGCATTTGGTCCCGTGATCAGCTTCGGTGCTGGCGGATCAATGGTGGAAATCCACAAGGATCGAGCCCTGGCGCTAGCGCCGCTCAACGCCTTCATCATCGAGGACATGATTCAGCGAACGCGGCTTTCCACCTTGCTGGGCAATTGGCGCGGGCTGCCGCCAGTTGACCAAGACGCACTGCAAGAAGTGTTGCTGAAGGTTTCCGATCTCGTGTGCGAGATCCCGCACATCGCGGAGCTCGACATCAATCCGTTGGTCGTGGACGAGCGAGGGGCGATCGCGGTGGATGCTCGCATCGTGGTGCATCGACCAAGCCCGGGGGGACGACGCTACTCGCACATGGCGATCCATCCGTACCCCAGTCATTGGGTCAGTCACTTCCAACTTCCAGACGGCACCAACGTTGTTGTGCGTCCGATTCGTCCGGAGGACGCCGAAATCGAACAGAGCTTTGTCCGTTCGTTATCTGAAGAGTCTAAATACTTCAGGTTTATGCAGAGCCTCAACGAACTTACGCCAGAGATGCTCGTGCGTTTCACTCAAATTGACTACGACCGCGAAATGGCCTTCATCGCCATAACCGAGAGCGAAGGCAGGGAAGTCGAGATCGGTGTGGCGCGCTACGTGATGAACCCAGACGGGCACAGTTGCGAGTTCGCCCTGGTCGTGGCTGACGCTTGGCATGGTCGCGGCATTGGTACGCGCTTGATGCAGAGCTTAATCGACGCCGCCCGACAACGCACGCTGTCCACCATGAGCGGCGAGATCTTGACCATCAATCGCCACATGCTGGATCTGGTGATTGGGCTGGGCTTCTCGCTACGCCCTTCAGACGAAGATCGGTCGATTCAGGTCGCCAGCAAGCTGCTCTAGGTAAACTTTCCCCGCAGGTCGAGTCGGGGCACGGTTGTGCCAGAGCGGCGTTCATGATCGCAAACCATCAATGGTTTTAAGCACTTAAGGGCTAACCCCAATGGTGCTGCAAAATTTGCGCGCATGACACTATGGTGAGGATCTTCAAGGGGGCATCCCAGGTGGATCCCAGTCAGCCGCAACCTAAGATCCTCGTTGTCGACGACAATGCCGAGAATCGGGCATTGCTGCAGGCAACATTGGAGGATGCGGGGTATCAAGTAGTCCTCGCCACAAATGGGGACGAGGGGATCGCGGCGTTCCAAGCGGAGGGGCCGGATTGCGTGCTGCTCGACGTGCGCATGCCGGGCAAGGATGGTTTCGTGGTTTGCGAGGAGATTCGCTCACTGCCGGATGGTGCAGGGGTGCCGATCGTGTTTCTCACAGCGCAGCGCGACATTGACACTTTTGATCGCGCGTTGCTGGCTGGCGGTGACGACTTCTTGACTAAGCCGGTTCGCCCCACGGAACTCGTGCTGCGCG
>DATJEQ010000413.1:0-6759 GCA_035496495.1 Polyangiaceae bacterium | reverse complement strand
TTGCGACGGGATCACCGCCACCGCGATCATGACGGAAATCCTGAGGGAATTGGGTGGGAGCGTGACGCCGCTCTTGGCCAATCGATTTGCCGGGGGCTACGGCGTCTCGCATACAGCGCGTGAACGCATTGAAAAGACAGGCGCTCGAGTATTGGTCACTTGCGACTGTGGATCGTCCGATCATGAGACGCTCGCCCTGCTGCAGGCAGCCGGGCTCGACATCATCGTGATCGATCATCACTTGGTGCCGGATCGCCCACTGCCCGCGCTCGCGTTTCTCAACCCCCATCGACCCGAATGCGGCTTTGCTTACAAGGGTTTGGCTTCCTGTGGACTGGCTCTGTCAATTGGTGCAGCGCTGCGCAGCGAGTTGGGCGTCAATCTCGATGTGAAACGCTGGCTGGATCTGGTGGCCATTGGCACGATCGCGGACGTCGCGCCGCTCACAGGCGACAACCGTGCCCTGGTGCGGCACGGCCTACAGCGCATCGCCAGTGGGGATCGCCCTGGGCTGCGCGCGCTCTTGCACAGCGCGAAAGTGGAGCTGGGCACGGTACTGGGCGCGCGAGACGTGGCCTTCAAGCTCGCCCCGCGACTCAATGCGCCGGGCCGACTGGGAGCTCCCGATCTAACGCTCGATTTGTTGCTCGCAAAAGACAACGAGAGTGCATTCAAGCTCGCTGAGCAACTGGAGGATCTTTCCACAGAGCGAAAAAAAGCGCAGGCGCAAATGCTCGACGAAGCGATGGCGCAGATCGAGCGCGAGGGCTACCAGCAGCAGGCCGCCATTGTTGTCAGCGACGCCAAGTGGAACCCCGGGATCGTGGGCATCGTCGCAGGCAGACTCGCTGAGTTGTACAACAAGCCCGTTGTGGTGTGCGGCGTTGAGGGCGGCAGTGCGCGCGGATCGGTGCGCGGGCCGCGGGGCTTCCGTTTGCACGACGCGGTGAGCGCCGTGCAAGATGTGTTGGTGCGCTTTGGTGGGCATCAGGCCGCTGCGGGGCTCGAAGTGCTGCCAGAAAAAATCGCGGACTTTCGCAAACGGTTCGTGGAAGAGTGCGCACGCGCGCAGGCCCCCGCTGCCGACGAAAGCGCTTCCACCGTCATCGCGCTCGATCCGCGCGACGAGCTGTTGGCCATTGTGGAAGACATGGACCGGCTTGAGCCATGCGGCGAGGGCAACCCGCGTCCGAAAATCGCAATCATCGCCCAGGTGGCACAAGCCCGCGCCGTCAAAGGTGGCCACCTGAAGTTCGATCTGCAGCTCAGTTCTGGCCGCCAAGTGAGCTGTTTTCGCCTCGGCGATGGCGAGCGGGCCAGCTCCCTGATCGGCGTTCAGGTGCGCGCCGAGGGCGACATCCGACGCAACAACTGGCCCGGCGGGGCCCCGGTGGAGTTGCTGGCGGAGAGCTTGGTAGCGCAGGCATAGCCTTGCCGCTCAGCGAGGCTATACTGGGGCAGCACAGTGCCGAGTCTCCCAGGTGTCATGACCGAGCCGTTCATTCGCTTCCAAGATATTCGCAAGGCTTTTGGGCACAAGGTCGTGTGCCGCGATTTGTCTTTGGATATCTACCGGGGGGAAGCGTTGACCATCGTGGGTGGCTCCGGCGTGGGCAAGAGCGTCACCTTGAAGATGCTGATTGGGCTGCTGCGGCCGGATTCCGGTTCCATCACGGTTGATGGGGTGGAAGTGACGGGCATGAGGGAGCGCGAGCTGAGCCTCTTGCGCCAAAGAATTGCCATGCTGTTCCAAGCGGGCGCGCTGTTCGATTCGCTCAGCGTTGAGCAGAATGTCGCCTACGGGCTGTTCGAGCACTTCAGAGACCGCATGACCAAGGCAGAAATCCGCGAGCGCGTTGCGTGGGCGTTGGAATTGGTCGGTTTGCCCGGTACGGAGCAGATGCGCCCCAGTGACCTTTCCGGGGGCATGCGCAAGCGGGTGGCGCTGGCTCGTTCTATCGCGGTGCAGCCTGAAGTGGTACTGTACGACGAGCCCACCACCGGGCTGGATCCGATCAACACGGCCCGGGTCAATCACCTGATCATGGGCTTGCAAGAGCGGTTGAACATCACCAGTGTAGTGGTCACGCACGATATGAAGAGTGCTTTCACCATCAGCGATCGCGTGGCCATGGTTTACGCCGGGCGCGTTATTTGCGTGGGCACCGTTGACGAGTTTCAAGCCTCCGACGATGCTCGGGTCCAGAATTTTGTCGAAGGCCGCGCCCCGGCGAAAGAGGACGTGGCCACCTTGCTCAATGCTTAAGATCCCGACTCTGAGATACGCTTATGTTGTCTAAAGAAGTCAGAGTGGGCCTGTTCGTATTGCTGGGCTCAGTTGTGGTGGGCGGGCTAATTTTTGTCATTGGGGATTCGCGCCGACTCTTCGAGCGGCACGTCGAATACAACATCGTGTTCAAGCAAGTGCAGGGGTTGGGCCGCGGTTCACCCGTGCGCATGGGCGGGCTGGATGTGGGTGCAGTGGCGAATGTGCGCTACGGGGAAGACGCAAAGAACGACCAGATTTACGTCACCGTGAGCATTGCCAAGGTGGAAGCGGTGCGCATTCGCAACGACAGCGTGGCGAGCATCGCCTCGAAGGGCCTGCTAGGCGACAAGATGGTCGTCATCAGCACTGGGACACCGCAGGCCCAGCCGCTCGCCCCCGGCGCAACAATAAGGAGCGAGGAGTCGGACGATCTTGAGAACATGGTGGCGCAGCTCAAAGAGATCAGCGGCAAGGCACAAGAGGTGATGGGGAACCTGCAGAAAACCACGAGCACGCTCGCCGACGATCAGTTCCGAGAAGACATGCGAGCCGGAATGGGCTCCTTGCGCAAGCTGCTCGACAAGGCCGCGAATGGAGAGGGCTATGTCAACAAGCTGCTGACCGATCCGGCTGAAGCTAAGCGCTTGTCAGAAACGGTTGCGAATCTCGAAAAGACGAGCGCAAGTCTGGATCAGCTCGTTGCGAGCATTACGGCGGCTGTGGACCGAGTGAACAAAGGCCCGGGGCTTGCCCATGAGGTCATTTACGGTGAGCAGGGGGCGAAAACGATCGCCAGTGTTGGCCTTGCTGCCGACGAAGCTGCGGCTCTGATGAAGACGATCCGTGGCCAGGGCGGCGGTGAGCAGATCGGCTCGATCTTGGAAAACCTGAACAACGCCAGCCACGACCTGAAGGCTGTGGTGGCGGATCTGCGTGCTGGCAAAGGCACCTTGGGCGCCCTGTTGATGGATCCGTCGGTGTATGAAGACGTCAAGGTGATGCTCGGCAACGTGCAGCGCAACGAAGCCCTGCGCGCCTTAGTGCGCTACTCGATCCAGACCGACGAAAAAGCCAAGCCAGCGCCCAACGTGGGGCCTTCCGTGGGGAACGCTGGCGGCGAAGCTAGTTTGACGGCCCGACCGGGTCAGGCGGGGCGTTGAGCCTCGCACCTGAGGCAGAACGCCGGAAAACACACGAGTGAGCGCAAAATTCGCATTCTGGGTGGATCGGCCCGCTGCGCCCCGCGTAGATCCGCCTATACTGGGCAAGATGTCGCGGGCTGTACGACTGTCACGGGCTCTTGCCTTCACGCTGATGGCGGGGATGGCCTATTGGTTCGCGTTGCGCTTTGGCACTGGTGGGCTGTGGAAAGGGTTGGGCCCTGCACATGCCGTCGCACAGGGGGCGAAAGCTCCTTATGATCCGACCCAGCTGCCGGCGATCAATGAAACGCTGAAAAAGATCAAAGAGAAATACGTCGACCCCACGCGAGTCAACCCCAGGCAGATGCTGTTGGGTGCGCTCACTCAAGTGCAGCGTGAAGTGGCGCAAGTGATCGTGATGCACGAAGGGGATTCGCCCTCGATCAAGGTGCGGGTAGACACTGAAGAGCGCGAATTCCGCATCGACAATGTCCAAGGCGTGTGGGACGTCGCAGCGCGTTTGCGCGAGATTTTCGCGTTCCTCCAGACGAACCTCAAAGACACGGAAGTCGATCTGAATGAAGTGGAATACGCGGCATGCAACGGCATTCTGCGCACGCTTGACCCGCACAGCAATTTCCTGAGCCCCGAACAGTTCGAGGAAATGACTTTGTCGACCGTGGGCCATTTCGGCGGCCTGGGCATTGTCATTTCGGTGCGTGATCAAATGCTCACCATCATGCGCCCCATGCCTGGCACCCCGGCGGGCCGCGCGGGGCTGAAGCGTCTCGATCGCATCACCAAGATCAACCATGAGTCGACCACTAATATGCCGCTCGATGATGCGGTGAAGTTGTTGCGCGGTGAGCCGCAATCCAAGGTGACCATTTGGGTGCACCGTGACGGCAGCGATGGCTGGCAGGGATCGCGCCCCTTTGAGTTGACGCGTGAAGAGATCCAGATCAGCAGCATCGATTCGCGGCTGCTCAAGCCAGGCATCGGTTACATCCGTATGAAGGCATTCCAAGCCAATACGGACGACGAATTGGCGGCCGCGCTGAACGATTTGCACAAGACAGAGCCACTCAAAGGCTTGGTGTTCGATCTGCGCAGCAACCCGGGTGGGCTTTTGGATCAAGCCATTCGCGTTGCCGATCGATTCCTCGATCACGGCATGATCGTCGCCCAGGTGGGCGGTACAGACGGACGCATTGAAGCCAAAGCGCAGCGCCGCGGCACCGAGCCGAATTATCCCATTGTGATTTTAGTGAATGGTTTCTCCGCCAGCGCGAGCGAAATCGTCACCGGTGCCCTGAAGAACCAGGATCGCGCGATCGTCGTAGGGCAGACGACCTTCGGTAAGGGCAGCGTGCAGAATATTTTCTCGAATATTGCGGGTGGCGCGGCGCTTAAGCTGACCATTGCTCAATACCTCACGCCCGGTGATATCTCGATTCAAGGCGTGGGCGTTACGCCCGACATTGAGCTCGATCCGATGACGGCCGATCCGTTGGAGATGGACCTATTCCTTTCGGATAAGCGTATGAGTGAGAAGGAGCTCACCAAGAGCCTCACCCATGAAGCCGTTCGCAACACCGATCGACCTTCAGCAACGTTGCGCTACAACCTTCCTGAAAGCCAACGCGAGATCATGCGCGATCTCGACGGCGACATGGAAGACGAGTTCCATTTGGATTTCCCGATCAAATTTGCGACTGATCTCGCTGCCGCAATGCCTCAGGGCGGCAGGCCCGATCAGCTGAAGGCCATCAAAGGCCTGATCGAAAAGCAGCAAACCGCGGAAGTCGGCACCATCAGTCAGGAGCTGACCAAGCTCGGGGTGGATTGGTCGCTGCCGCCGGCGAGCGAAAAGGAAGGGCCTACTTCGGGCCAATATTCCGTCACGGTCAACACCGATCATCCGAGCAATGAGGCTGCTGCTGGCGAGGCGATGAAGCTGCTCGTTACCGTCGCCAACAACGGTACCAAGCCGATCTATCAATTGCGCGCGATCACTAAAAGCGACAGTAGTTACTACGATGAACGAGAACTGATCTTCGGCAAAATCGCGCCAGGCCAGAGCAAGACAGCAGAAGCCCCGCTCGGTTACTGCAAGACGAAGGATCGCAAGCCGGGCTCCAGCGAGCCAGTGATTGAAGGCGCGCCGCGTATCTGTCAGATCCCGCTGGATGCGTTCACGCGGCAGGATGTGATCAAGGTGCGCTTCACGGCGGCTTCGGGTGAAGTGCCCAGTGAGGCGGAGATTCGTCCCACACTGCACAGTCTGCCCAAGCCTGCTTTTGCCTATTCCTACCAGGTCATCGACAACCGGGGCGGTAATGGCGACGGGCAAATCGCGCGCGGTGAAGGGCTCACCATGTACCTGGACGTTAAGAACACGGGCAAAGGCGCGTCACGTGAGACGCAGGCCCGTTTGCGCAACCTGACCGGCGATGGTCTGCTGTTGCACGCCGGGCGTTTCGACATTTCCGGCATGAAGCCTGGCGATACCCAACGGGTGGCCTTCACCTTCGATGTGCTCGATTCGCTTCCCGACAATTTAGTCAAAGTTGAACTCAGCGTGGTGGACACGGATTTGCAGGTTGTCGCTAGCGAAAAATTGAGCTTGCCAGTGGTGAAGGGCGGCGCTTTTATCAAGGCGAGCCCCACGAGTGCGGTGAGCACGTCGGCGCGCTTGCAGGTGCGCGAGCAACCGACGCCCCAGGGTCGCATTTTTGCTGCGATTGGTCCCGGGGCAGTGCTGCAACGTATTGGAACATTTGGAGATTTTAGCAAAGTGAGCCTGGGGGAGGATCGCGCGGGGTTTGTGGAATCCTCGGCGCTGACGGCCGCGAATGGCCCCGTCAATCCGCTCTTCGAGCCGCTCATGCGTCGCTCGCCACCGCTCTTGGAAGTCAAGCCAGCCAGCATGAGCACGCGCAGCGATTCCGTGCGCATCGAAGCGGTGGCCACTGATGGGGATCAGGTGATCGACGCGTTTGTGTTCGTCAACGCGCGGAAGGTATTTTATCAATCCAACCGCAAGAGCACCGACCCCACGCGCATGAGTTTCTCGCAGCCGGTGAACTTAAACCCCGGGATCAACGTGGTCACGGTGGTGGCGCGTGAGAGCGAAGACACCGCCACTTCGAGCACTATGGTGGTGCGTCGTGATGGCCCCAATGGGGAGTCGTTGACCACGCCCAAGACTGACCCGTTGGATGACGAGGAGCTCTCGGAAGAATGATCCGGTTGCACGTCAACATTGACCATGTAGCCACGCTGCGTAACGCACGCGACACGCACTACCCCGATCCCGTGTACTCCGCGCTATTGTGCGAGCAATCT
>DATJEQ010000412.1:0-13028 GCA_035496495.1 Polyangiaceae bacterium | reverse complement strand
TGGACTATCGCTTCTCGAATTGGTTGGGGATCCGCGCGGGCAGAACGAAGGTTCCCTTTGGTCTGTACAACGAAATCAACGACATCGACTCGGCGCGAGTGCCCATTCTTCTGCCCCAGTCAGTCTATCCCGTTCAGAGTCGCGACTTCTTGCTGGCACAAACCGGAGGAGAACTCTACGGCTACATGCCCGCGGGCGACGTGGGAGGTTTAGAGTACAGAGCGTATGGCGGCACGCTGTTCCTCGATACGTCCAATTCCAACAGCGCAGCGGGGGTGATCACCGACCTCGACGTTCCGTACGTGGTGGGTGGGCGTCTGATGTGGCTGACGCCACTCAAAGGGTTGCAGTTGGGCGGCAGCCTGCAGGCGCTGCGGCTGAATATCGATTTCGTTCCCAGCGCCGCCACGCTTGGCCCGCTGCAAATGGCGGGAAAAGTTCCCGCTGGATTCAACGGCACCGTCGACGCCAATCTGCGAGCGTTGCTTTGGGTGTCATCGGCTGAATACGCCGTCGACGACCTCTTGCTGGCCACGGAATTCAGTCGTTGGACCGTCAAATCGGACAGCTCGCTGCCCGCGTTTTTCCCGAAGACGAGCACGGTGAGCGACCGTTTCTACGCGATGGGGTCATACCGGGTGAATTCGGTGTTCACGCCAGGCGTTTACTACTCGGTGTTATTCCCGAAGTCCGGTACCTGGGATCAACGCAGCGACTACCAGCACGACGTCGCGCTCACTACCCGCTTCGACATCAACGAGTACTGGCTCTTGAAGCTGGAGGGGCACTTCATGCATGGCACTGCGGGCCTCAATTCGGCCGAGAACTCAAACACTCCCTTGACGTCGCTCACTCGTGATTGGGGACTCTTCATGGTCAAAACTACCGCCTACTTCTAGCCCTTGCCCAAGAGAATACGGTGTTCCTGTTGAACTTTTCACTGACGGGCAAGCTTTCTCGCCGTGCGTTGCTGGCAGCAGCCGTGCCTTGCATCGTCGCATTCGGTCTTGCCAAGGTCGGTACTGCCGCGGAATCGTCGTTTCGCGTGATCGTCAATCACGACAATCCGATAACTTCTGCCAACGATCAATTGCTCACCAACATCTTTCTCAAACGCCGAACGGATTGGCCCGACGGAGCGGCAATCCGCCCCGTTGATCTCAAGGCAGATTCGCCAACGCGACAGGAGTTTTCGGGCACAATCCTGCGTCGGTCGGTGGCCGCAGTGAAAAGCTATTGGCAGCAGGTGATTTTTTCCGGTCGCGGGTCGCCGCCGCCAGAGCTTGAATCCGACGAAGCGGTGATCGAGTACGTTGCCGGTCATCCTGGAGCGATCGGGTACGTTTCGTCAGCGGCATCGCTCACGCAAGTCAAGGCAATCACCGTGCGTTGAGGGGGTACTCTTGCGCATCACGCTCCGAACCAAGTTATTGTTGATCGCGGGCGTGACCGCAGCTGCCTTGCTATTGGATTTAGTGAGTTCCGGTCTGATCGGCATGAGTCAGGCGCGCGATCTGGTTGATCTCGAGAGCCGCATCGTGCCTCGATTGGCATTAGCGCCGCGCCTGCAAGCCGATTTCGGGCAATTGCGACAGAGCATGCAAAATGCAGTGGCTGCTCAAGACACCGGTGCTCTGGAAGCGACCTTCGCACGCCGCGATGAACTGCTCAAGGTGATCTCAAACGCGGAGCCCGCTATCTCGAAGCCGGATGCCAGCAATCTGCGCTTCGCGGTTGAAGAGTACTACTCGGCTGCAATCGACATCTCACGGCGATTGATCGCAGGCGAGACGGGCGAAGCGATTGGACAAGACATTGAGGCCATGCAGGCCAAACAGACTGCAGTCACCGATACGATTCAGCGAGCAACGTCATTGGGTCACAACGAAGCGGCCAGCGCGTTCGCCACAGTGCGCCGTGCAAATGAGCGGGGAAACCTGTACCGCGTTGTGTTCGGTGCCACAGGCTTGGCCCTGCTGTTGTTTCTGTCGGTGCGCACGAGTCGCGGCCTTTTGCGTGCGGTGACCGATATTTCCAGCGGCTTTTCTCGATTCGGTAAGGGGTCTTTTGACAAACCCATCGCATTGCAGACTGACGACGAGCTCACGGATATCGCCCGTGCCGCTAACGAAATGGCGCGGGATCTAGGAGAGCTCAACGCAGAGCGCGATCGCATCGAGTGGCTGCAGCAGTCGCTGGTCGGCTTAACCGATCAGATCCGAGGTGAATTCACGCCAGCAGAAGTGACCCAGCGGGCGCTCGACTATCTTGCCGTCCGCACCGGCGCGCTGGTGGGAACGTTTCACATGGTCAATCAACAAGCGGTGTTTTCGCTTACCAGTCAGTACGGCTTGGCACCGGCCGGGCAGGGCGAAGAAATGGGTGAACCATGGGCCAGCTTTAGTTTGAACCAGGGCCTTGCTGGGCGCGCAGCGGCGAGCAGTGACGTGATCGTCGTTTCTGATCCGCCCCCCAATTACCTCAGGGTTCGCTCAAGCTTGGGCGCGGCCGATCCCCAGGCGCTCGTCCTGGTGCCTCTCAAGTACCTTGGCAAGTCTATTGGATTGATCGAACTTGCGCTGCTCGGGCCTTGCTCGCCTCAAGTAACAGAATTCCTGACTTCGATGCGAGAAGGTCTCGCAATCGCTTTGACTAAGGCCAAATCTCGCGAAGTGCTGAAGGATTTGCTCACCCAAGCGCAGCAACAGTCGGAGCGATTAGCCGCTCAAGAGGAGGAACTGCGTTCCAACAATCAGGAGCTCGAATCACAACAGGAAGTCTTGCGCGATGCGAACGACGAACTGGAGCAGCAGCGCAAAGTGTTGAGTGAACGCAACGCGGAGCTGGAGCAGACGCGGCAGGGCTTGCAGGAAAAAGCGGCGGAACTTTCGAGAATGAGTAGTTACAAGTCGCAGTTCCTCGCAAATATGTCGCACGAACTGCGCACTCCACTCAATAGCATGCTCATCCTTTCGCACTTGCTCGCCGAAAACGACGGAGGTCGCCTGAGTGAAAAGCAGGTTGAGCACGCCCGCACCGTGCATTCCGCAGGTCAAGATCTGCTGCTGCTGATCAACCAGGTGCTCGATCTAGCGAAGATCGAAGCAGGGCGACAAGAAGTGCACCTTGAGGAGGTGGATCTGGCCAGCATTGCCGCCAACGCGCGGCGAGTCTTTCAACCGCTGACCAATGAGAAGGGCCTGGAGCTGCTGGTGGAGCTGGGCGCAGATGCTCCGGCAACCATTGTGACCGATCGTCAGCGGCTGGAGCGAATTTTGACCAATCTGCTAGGCAACGCCATCAAGTTCACCAGCAGCGGACAGGTTGGCCTGCGCATCCGTCGCCCCGACGCGAATGTCCATTTCGCGCGCGCAGATCTGGATCCAAAGGCTTGCGTTGCCTTCAGCGTGAGCGATACGGGGATCGGCATTGCTCAGGATGCGCACGAGCGAGTGTTCGCCCCTTTTGAACAGGTGGATGCAGAACCTGATCAACGCCACGCCGGCACTGGCCTTGGGCTGGCGATCGCGCGAGAATCGGCGAATCTCATCGGTGGAGAATTGCAGCTGTCGAGTGAGCCCGGGGTCGGCAGCACCTTTACCTGCTTCCTGCCCGAAAAGCGCGGGCCGGTATCTGATTTCGTGCGTACGCCCAAGAAACCCAATGGGCAAAAACCACTGCCTGTCGCTTCGGCGTCGGATCTGCACGTGTTAGTGATCGAAGACGACCCGATACTGGCCGAGCAGTTAGTGGACATCATTCGTGCAAGAAGCTTGAATGTGCGGGTTGCAACCAGCGGACAAGAAGGCTTGGTTGCAGCGCGGGAGCAACAGCCGCGCGGTATCGTCTTGGACGTCAAATTGCCGGATATCGACGGCTGGACGGTGATGGAGCGCTTGCGTAGGGATCCGAGCACCTCCAGCATTCCAGTCCATTTTATCTCCGCCGTCGACACGCCTCAGCGTGGGTATGCGCTCGGCGCGATTGGTTACTTGACCAAGCCCGTCAGTCGAGACGAACTGGTCAGCGTTGTGCGCGTCTTGATTCCACCATCCGACACTCACCGGCCCTGCGTGCTCGTCGTCGAAGACAATACCCGAGAAGGGCTGTCATTGATGGCGTTGCTCGCCAAGGAAGGGGTGGATCTACTGCATGTGACGAACGCAACCGCCGCGCTGGCAGCATTGGAGAAAGAGCGAGTCGGCTGCATGATCTTGGATCTCGGTCTCCCTGATTCCGACGGGCTCGAGTTGCTGCAGACGCTGCGCAAGCGAACCCACCTGCAGTGGCCCCGAGTGGTGGTTCACACCGGGCGTGCCCTCACTCGGCGGGAGACTCACGAGCTCGAAACCTACGCCGAGGCCGTGATCCTCAAGGACGGTGGCTCTGCTGAGCGCTTGTTGGAGGAGGTTCGACTCTTCACGCGCCACGTGAGGGAGCACCTGCCGCCTGCACCGACTCAAAAAGCCGTGCTGCAAGCCGCCTCCGAGGTTTCTCTCAATGGTGCCACCATCTTGGTTGCGGAGGATGACATGCGAACGGTGTACGCGGTCTCTGCGCTGCTTCGCGGTAAAGGCGCTGAAGTCCTGGTTGCCGATACAGGGGTTGAAGCCTTGAATCAGTTGGCGAAAACGCCCCGAATTTCTGCAGTGCTGATGGATGTGATGATGCCGGAGATGGATGGCTATGAGGCCATGCGTCAACTGCGCGCGAATCCAAAATTCAGCAATTTGCCTGTGATCGCACTGACGGCAAAAGCCATGAAGGGGGAGCGCGAGCGCTGCATCGCCGCAGGCGCCAGTGACTACCTGACCAAACCTGTCGACAACGACCTCTTGCTCGTAACTGTGGCCAACTGGCTGAAGGCCGATAAACGTGCTGCTACCTGATCATTCAACGGAAGAGCTAGAAGTGGGCCTGTTGCTCGAGGCGATCAACGCTCGCTACGGTTACGACTTTCGGGATTACGCTCCCGGCACCATCCAGCGCAGGATGCGCAACGCACTAAAGAAATCCGGCGCCGCGAATCTGGGTGACCTGCAACACCGCGTGCTGACCGATCCCGACGTATTCGCGTTGGTGTTTTCCAGTTTGACAATCCAGGTTACCGAGATGTTTCGCGATCCGACTTTCTATCTCGCCTTTCGCGAACGAGTGGTACCCATGCTGCGTACGTACCCACACATCAAGATCTGGCACGCCGGATGCGCAACAGGGGAAGAAGTCTATTCTACCGCTATCTTGCTGGCTGAAGAGGGGTTGTCCGAGCGCACCCAGATCTACGCGACGGACATCAGCAGTGCAGCCATCGACTTGGCTCGCGAGGGCATATATCCCGAACAGCGGATAGGGGAATTTGTCCGCAGCTACTCGGCGGCGGGCGGCAAAGGATCGATTCAGAGCTTCTTGACCACGGGCTATGGCAATTTGACCTTCAACCAATCGGTACGACAGAATATCGTTTTTTTTCAACACGATCTCGTTTCCGATTACGCGTTGGGTGAAATGCAGGTTGTGCTCTGCCGCAACGTCTTGATTTATTTCGGAACAACACTTGCCGGGAAGGTGATTTCCACGCTGCGCGACGCCGTTTGTCGCGGTGGGTTTTTGTGCCTAGGTCGTAGCGAGCGGCTTCCTAACCGATTGGATCTCGGTTTCGAAGAATATGTGGACGATGAACGCATCTACCGGCGAGGGTTGTCGTGATCGCGGATCGCGTGGGTGCTCTGCGTCCGGGCGTTCTAGTGACCGATGATGTGGAGGCCAATCTCACTTCTTTCGATGCGCTGCTGAGCGATCTCGATTGTGACATCGTGCTGGCGCGCAGCGGAAATGAGGCGCTGCGGCAAATGCTGAAGCGAGAATTTGCTGTGATTTTGCTGGATGTTCAAATGCCGGAGATGGATGGCTATGAAGTGGCACGGCATGTGCGTTCGCACCCACAGATGCGGGAGGTGCCCATCATATTTGCCACCGCTACCCATGGCAGCGATGACCATATGTTGCGGGGTTACGGCTCAGGGGCTGTCGATTTTCTGATGAAGCCCATCAATCCAGCCGTCCTGCGGAGCAAAGTCAGCATTTTTCTCGACCTGTACAAGAGCCGTCGGGCGATGGCCAATGCCAAGGCTGAGCTGGAACTCAAGAACGCCGATATCGCCGCTGCTTACCGCGAGCTGCAAGCGACACAGGCTCAATTGATCCAGTCGGCAAAGATGGCGTCGCTTGGTGAACTGGTCGCGGGGGTGGCCCACGAAATCAACAATCCTTTGGCGTTTGTGCTGAGCCACATGGGTACCGTGATGCGCGGTCTCGATGGATTGGAGCACGGTTCGCCGGGCGAGGTCGACACCCAGCACAGCATCGAGAAAGCCAGAAGCAGGTTGCAGGAAATGCAGCTCGGTTTGAATAGGATCCGCGAGCTCGTGCTCAAGCTGAGAACTTTTTCGCGGCTCGACGAAGGTGAACGCAAGACGATCAGTGTGCGCGAAAGCATCGACTCCGTACTCACGATTCTGAATCACCGTCTGAAGGATCGAATCAAGATTGAGTCTGAGTTCTCGGAAATGGATTTGCTGGACTGTTACCCGGAAGCGCTGAACCAAGCCATCATGAATCTGCTCAGCAATGCAATTGACTCCATCGAGGGCGACGGGAAAATCTGGATCAAGACAGAGGTGATCGACGATCAATACAACATTGTTGTTTCTGACACAGGCTGCGGCATCCCTGAAGCCTTGCGAGAACGCGTGCTCGAGCCGTTCTTCACCACCAAGCCGGTTGGGCAAGGAACAGGGCTTGGCTTATCCATCACTTACTCGATTGTGAAGAAGCACGAGGGCTCGCTGGAGCTGCGCGCGCGCGCGGGGGGGGGAACGGTGGCCACAATGAAGCTGCCCATCGGGCCTAAGAAATGAACGGACCAGCTGGATCGAAGGGTGTTCTGTTCGTCGATGACGAACAATCCCTGGTCATCCTGGCCACGCGCTTGCTCACACGTGCCGGGTATGATGTGACTGGATTTTCGAACCCACAAGAAGCTTTGAAAGATTTCCAAAGCCGCCCCAACGACTTCCGCGTCGTGATCACTGACGTGTCCATGCCCGGCTGTTCGGGCCCGGCGCTGCTTGCCGAGATGCGCAAACTGCGCCCCGATCTTCCCGGGATCATCACCTCCGGCTGCATCACTCCGGCAGACGTGGAAGCGGCGGCCCGCCTCGGTAACGCGACCGCGGTGACCAAACCATCGACAATGGAAGCTTTCGTGAAGTTGCTTGCCCCGTTGCTGGACGGCCGAGCATCGAATCAGGGCCCAACCGACCTGTGAAGAATTGAAAAACTTGCAGACTGCTGAGGGGGGCGGTACGTTGCCGCGCTGCTTGTTAGAGCAGTTTTGTGAGCCTTATGAGTGCCTCACGCCCCGCTGTCAGCGCGATCATCGTGAGCTACAACCGTGCCGATGATCTTAGGCTTGCGATCCAAGCCCTGATCGATACTGAGTACAAGCCGCTGCAGATCGTTGTGGTGGATAACGCGTCCAAAGACAACGCGGCGGAGGTTGCTGGATCTTTCCCCCAGGTGACTTTGATCAAGAGCCAGGAAAATGTCGGCTTTGCTCAAGGCTGCAATATTGGCTTGCACGCGAGCAACGGAAGCTATGTGGCGTTGATCAACAATGACGCGGTGGTAGCCAAAGATTGGTTCGACACGCTGGTCAATTTTCTTGAACAGCATCCGAAAGCGGCGGCGGCTGGTGGAAAGATCTACGACTGGAACGAGAAGAATCCGTTGGGCAGCCGCACAAACGAGTACCACGCGTATACGGAGCTCAGTTTCAAGACAGGTACCGTTCATGTGGAGCGCAACACGCCGGATCAGCTGCGCGAAGTACCCACTCTAGGCGGCGCCTGTGTGATGATCCGCCGCGCAGCGATTGAGGAAGTGGGCGAGCCCTTCCTTGAGCCGTTGTTCTTCACTTACTACGAAGAAACGGATTTCTTTGTGCGCGCGCGTCGCAAGGGTTGGCAGCTGTTCTACACCGCGGAGCCAGCCGCATGGCATCGCGTTCGGGCGTCGGGCACGCCATACGGTTACCTCTTCCATATGGAGCGCAACCGAATGCTGTTCGCCTATAGAAATTTCCCTGCCCACGCGCTCACTCTGGCCTGGTTGGAGGCAGGCTTTCGCGCACTCAAATCCGTGGGGGAGCAGGTCTTTTTGGGCAAAGCCGTTTTGAAACCGCGCGCGGATGCTTGGAAATGGTTACTCACTCACCGCAGCGTGCTGCGCGATCACCGAAATCGCTATGCGCCCTAAAACGGCGTATTGTGCAGGCCCCCTGATATGGATTCGCTGCTGCTCCTGGCTCTGATCATCGCACAGTTCGTGCTGCTGGCGGCGGTGCTAGCGGTGATTGTGAAGCGGAACAATCAGAGGACGGATTATCTACTCAATTTGGTGAGTAACCTGCGCTTTGCCGACGAAGCCGAATCCGCGGAACAAGGGCGCAGCGGCGCGGATCCCAGTTCAGAATACGTCGCATCCGTCACCACCACCGGCCCGCGGCTGCATTTGGTCGATCGCGCCGTTCGCTCGATGTTGGCGCAAAGTAAGCCGCCGCGCGGCGTGTACCTGTACATTTCCGATCAAATCAACGTGGCGGAAATCCCCGCAAAATTGAGGGCTCTGGAAGCGCACGGGCTCACGATTCGGCAGGTGCCGGACGTGGGTCCGCACACCAAGCTCGTTTATGCGCTGAAAGAGCATGCGCAGCACAAGATCGTTACGTTCGACGATGACATGATTTACCCGGACAATATGGCCGCGTGTTTGCTGCACTACGCGGGTCGCTTCCCGGGCTGCGTGGTGGCGAACTGGGCGCGTCGTTTGAAATTCTGCTTCGGCCGCGTGTTGCCTTCGCGCTGGGGCACGTTGCTGACTCCACCCTTATTGGAGCGCAACATTGAACAGAGTGCGCACCACCCAAAGGCGAGCCTGCGCACTTTCGCCTATGGCACCTCCGGCGTGCTGTATCCGCCCGGCGCGCTGCACGAAAAGGTATTTGATTTCAAGTTGATGCAGAAGCTGTGCCCGAAGGAAGACGACGTATGGTTCAAGGCGATGAGCATCCTCGCTGGCACGCGCACGGTGGAAACGAATTTGGGTATCAATCCGCGGCACTACTGCATCAGTGGCAGCCAAGTGTCGGCGCTGCGCCACGAGAACCAAGAGAATCGAAAGAACGGCGAGCAGCTGCGCGCCGTGTTCAGCGCTTTCAATTTGTATGAGCTGATTCGCAAGGGCGACTAGCCGGCAGCGCATGCGGGAAATGTCAGTAAAGAAGCTGCTCTTTAAGCTGTTGGTGTTCTCGCCGGAGGGGCGCGTGTTCTTCTGGGCCACGGCGTTGATGCACGTCGCGTTGAAGATGCTGTTAGGTCTCTCCGCGGCACTCTACGATCAATATGGATGGCATTCGTTGCTTGCGCCGCCCCAATCCTTCGCGCTGGCCGCCGGTGACATCGGCGTGTGTTTTCTGCTCACGCGCATTTTTGATTGGGTGATCCCCGCTGCACGGCGCCGCGCTGTGTACACAGCCCTGCTGTGGGTGGTGTGGTTCTTCCTGGGTTCCAATTTCATTGTTCATTCCTATTTCAAATCGTTCATCAACCGCGGGCTTATCGCGTTCAACGGCGCGCCGCTGCGCGAAATCATCGACTACGCCGTTGCGGGGGCCAATCGTTACGCGTTGACGTTCATTGTTCTGACAGCTGCTTGTGCCGTATGGGTGTCGCAGTTCTATCCTCGCTTACTCACCTTCGTGGCGCGACCGTGGTTGCCGGTGTTCGGCATGCTGACGGATGTGCTGTTCATGGCTTACATTTCCCAACTCAATCAGGGTCAAGTGGGGTTCATGGCGCTCAACCCCGCTTACGTGTTCGTGACTTCCTATGTGTTCACGTGGGGTAGTGGGGTGACCCCTCGCGCTACGGCGGACCAGGCGAAACAATTCAAAGATCCGGCGGGCCCCATTTGGGGGCGCTACGACAGCGGCCTCGATGTGACGAACCTGCAGCGCCCAGGGGCGAATGTATTGTTCGTGTTGATCGAATCGCTGCCGCTCGAGCAAACGCCCCTGGGCGGTGCTTCCGGGGGGCTCACTGTGCTCAGCGAGTTGGCGGAGAACGGCATCAATTTTAGCAATTTTCGTAGCGTTTTCCCCGCGACCAGTCGCAGTTTTCTCACCTACCATTGCGGTATTTACCCCAGTGTTGGTCTGTCGACGGCCACCAGTTACGTGCCTAGCTACAATTGCGAATCGTTGGTCGATGTCTTGAAGCAAGCGGGCTACCGCACCGGCTTTTTCACCGCGCCGATGTTCAACTATGACAACCTGGGCAAATCTCCGGTGGCGCAAAGCTACTCGCTGTACCGCGACTTCTTGACCTTGAAGACTGCGGCGAACGCTCTCGATGCCCCCGCAGTTCCGGAAGAAACCGTCGTGGACGCGTTATTGGATTTTGTATCAAGCGAGAAGACGCGGCCGTTCTTTGCGACCTATTTCATGTTCTGGAATCACGCGCCGTATCGGTTGCCCCACGAGAACATCAGCAATCTGCCCCCGCTTGAACGCTACCA
This sequence comes from Polyangiaceae bacterium, assembly GCA_035496495.1. Taxonomy (GTDB): domain Bacteria; phylum Myxococcota_A; class Polyangia; order Polyangiales; family Polyangiaceae; genus SZUA-265. The sequence continues at coordinate 2,393 of DATJEQ010000412.1, read as the reverse complement.
CCGCACCCTCAGCTATTTGGACAAAGCTTTGCGAGAAGCGCTCAGGCGCCTGAAGGAACAAGGCCTAGCTGAAAATACGATTGTGATCGTCGCGGCAGATCACGGTGAGGGTTTCGCGTTGCATCACGGCAACATCAATCACGCGGGGCACATCTACGAGGACGACGTGAAGATCCCGTTCCTCATCCACGTGCCTGGGTTGGGGCGGCACAGTACGGCGCGTCAGGGGTCGAATGTCGATTTCGCGCCCACCGTCAGCGCGCTGTTGGGGCTGCCCACGCGCCCTTCGTGGCAGGGGCAAGATCTGCTCTCAGCGGGTTTCCTGCCGCGTCCCACGCTGCTTTATGGCCGCGCCTCCTTTGCCACCATGGGTATGGTAGATGGCAACTACAAATACATCGAGTACATTGGAAGTGGGTCAACAGCGCTGTACGATCTAGATCGTGACCCGCACGAGCAAACGAACTTGATCAGTCAATTTCCAGAGCAAGCTAAGCGTTACCGGTCGTTGATCACGAGCTGGATGCCAGTGGTCGAGCAACGGAGCTGGGCGGTCAGTGGCTTCTAAGGAAACAGTGGGGGATTCGGGGGTTTCTGAGCCCAACCTTGCATCTGAGCCCAGTGGTGCTGAGGTCAGTGGTGCTGAGCTCAGTGGCTCGACGCTTGGTGGCTTGGAGGCCAATGTGGCGGGGGCCGAGAGTCAGCAGGCTGACGCGCGATTGGGTCGATTGCGCGCGCTCGCACAACGGGGCGTGGCCACGTTGGTGCTGCGTACGGTGGTGGTTCAGGTTGTTACCTTTGGGGGGCAGATCGCGTTGGCTCGCCTGCTTGAGCCGAAGGATTTTGGGATTTTCGCCATTGTGCAATTCGCCCTGAGTTTCTTTGTGTTCTTCGGTGACGCGGGCTTGGGCAGCGCATTGATTCAGAAGAAAGAGGCCCCAACGCGCGAAGAATTATCGAGTGTGTTCTTCGTTCAGTTGCTGATCGCGCTCAGTGTGATCGTTCTCGTCTTCGTGTGCGGGGAGCTGATTCCCCTGGTGTGGAAGGATTTGCCAGCGAGTGCGCCTTGGTTGCTGCGCGCTTTGTCGCTGGGATTCTTGCTCACGACTTTGCGCACGTTGCCGGCGATCCTGATGGAGCGCGAGTTGCATTTCGGCAAGCTCGCCGTGATCGATCTGGTCTACACGATGTCCTTCTACGTAACGGCGCCCACGTTGGCGTGGCTGGGTTACGGACCCTGGGCGCTGGTCATTTCTGTGCTGGTTCAAGGCGTGGCGGCCCTTGTCGTCGCTTACGCGCTGCGCCCTTTCCGGCCCGCGTTGATGTTCAATCACAAAGTGCTGCGCCCGGTGTTGAAGTTCGGTGTGCCTTTCCAGCTCAACAAAGCGGTCGCCTTTGTGGCAGGTGCCCTGACGCCGATTTACGCCGGTTCCAAATTGGGCTCTGGCCCACTCGGGTACATCAATTGGGCCCAATCAACTGCGTATTTCCCATTGCGCCTAGTGGACGTCTTCGGGCGCATCGCGTTCCCATTGTACAGCCGCCTGCAGGACGATCGCCCCGTCCTCGGAGAAACATTTGGCCGCACTGTGTACCTGTGCGCGACGGTGACGGCGTATTTTGTGGGCCTGATCTTCGGTCTGGGCCCTTCATTGATTCACATCGTTTTCGGGGACAAGTGGCTGCCGGCGTTACCGCTGCTGTACGTCTATGCCGTTACCATCAGCTTTGGTTTTCTGGCGCCCCTGGTCGGTGCGTTGCTCGATTCCACCGGCCGCCCCGGCTTATTGTTGCGTTTGGCTCTGCTGTGGACGGCGCTCAATTGGGCGGTAGTCCCCATCACCACCAGCCTGTGGGGCATGTTCGGCTTCGCGTTGGGCTACGCAGTGCACGTCGTCGCAGGCAATTTGTTGCTGGTGATCCTCGCCGACAAGATCGTCCCCCATGCGCGATTGCTGCGCCGTGTAGCTGCGCCAGCACTAACCGGCGGCCTCACTTTCGCCGCAGCCAAATACGGTTGCGCCGATTGGGTGCACGGGCCTTTTCAATTGGTCGGCGCAATCCTAGCGCTGATCGCGCTGCACCTCGGCGCCCTGCTCGTGATCGACCGTAAAGGCCTTCGCGAAGCGCTCTCGATCATGCCCGCGATCAAGAACAAGGCGTGAGAACTCCAGGACCGAAGTTCGTCAGTGCCAGCAACTGATGTACCGGATGCCGTCCAGCAATTCACCGGTGTAGACGACGCCTTCTGGGTGAGGGCAAATCTCGTAGCTGCTGCCTTGCAAAGCTAAAGCTTCGCCCACGCCGCGCTCGGGGGCGACATAACACCAGCCGTTGGTGGAGAGGGGAGTACCACTCTGACAGGCCTGGAGCTCTGGCCCCGATAGTTGTTG
>DATJEQ010000411.1:0-9526 GCA_035496495.1 Polyangiaceae bacterium | reverse complement strand
TCGCCCAAGCGCTTGGCTTCCGCACTCGCAGAACTCAAATCGCTGGTGATCTGGCGGTAACGAGCGACTTGCTCTTCGCTGGCTAAGGCTTGCGTCAGTTTGGAGACATCACCGAGCACACGTCGCGTGTCGTTCATCAATGGCGAGATGTTGTTGTTGATCACGTTCGACGACTGTTCGACGTTGTGCAGAATGGAAATGATCTGCGGGCTGTCCACGTAGCGTTCGCGCACCGCCGTCATTGTCTCTTTGGCCTGGGTCGAAAGCTGATCCAGGTTGTCGACGATCTTGTCGAGTTTTCCTGAGTTTTTCTCGAAGAAATCGCCGGTTCCTTTGAGTGTCTTGTGCAGCCCGTTGAACGTCTCCCAGATCATTTGCTGATTGCGGGACACACCCAAGTACGCCTGGTGCAAGATCTCGTAGGATTCGCTGAGCAGCAGGTCGAGCCGCGGCGGACTGACGCCGCGCACGGTGGCCCCATCCTTCAACGGAGGTTGATCCGGCGTGCCGGGATCCACGGCCAAGAACAATTCGCCCAACATGCCCTGCGTGGTCACGAACCACAGCGAATTGCTGTAGATAGATTTTTCGTAGCGATTTTCGATTTGCGCGACGACGCGAATTAACGGTTCACCGTCTTTCGTTTGTACGGCGTTCTGGGTGCGAAATTCGATCGAGGTGATGCGCCCAATCTTGACGCCCGCGAGCTTCACCGGCGCGCCAGTCTTGAGCCCGCCCGGGTTGTCGAAGTCGACGTTGACCGTGAACTGCGGCTCGAAATTGACGCCGCCCATGATCACAATGAAACCCGCCAGCATGGTGAGCGACAGCATGATCAGAATTCCGACCCGAACTTCGATGGTGCGCTGGCTGCTCATTGGGGAGTCTTGTTATTTCAAAAGGGGGCGGGGGGCCAAAACCTGGGGGCAAAAGCTGGGGGCACAGGGCTACGGAATAGGGCCTTCCGCTTGGCCGTGGATGAATTGTTGCACAACCTGGTCGGGGCTGGCTCGAAAGTCATCGGGGGTGCCCGCGAGGCGGACCTGACCATCGTACAGCATCACGATGCGATCGGCGATTGACAGAATTGAAACCAGATCGTGAGAGACGACCACGCTGGTGACACCCAGGGTGTCGGAGAGCTCGCGAATCAGCCGATCGACCCTGCGGGCGCTGATGGGGTCGAGGCTGGTGGTGGGTTCGTCGAACAGCATGTGTGTTGGCTTGAGGGCCAGCGCGCGGGCAATGGCAACCCGCTTGCGCATGCCGTCGCCCAACTGCGCCGGGAAGTGATCGGCGTACTGGCGCATGTTGACTTTATCCAGCAGGCGCAGCGCTTCATACTGGGCGTCGTTCGGTTTGAGCTTATTGTGCTTGCGCAGGGGCAGCGCGACATTCTGCGCACACGTCATTGAATCCAGCAGTGTCGAGTGCTGGAACACCATCGCGCACTTCTTACGAACGCCGTACATCTGTTTTTCGTTGAGCCGAGTGATCTCTTCGCCGTCGAGCCACATCTGACCCACATCCGGCTTGAGCAGCCCCACCAGCTGTTTGATCAGGACACTCTTGCCTACGCCGGAGGCGCCAATGATGAAGAACACCTGTCCGTCCTGGACTTCAAAGCTCACACCGGCCAGCACGCGCCTGCCGCCGAAGGACTTCTGAATGTTCTTGAAGCGGATCATGGGTCAACGCGTCACTCGAAAATCATGAACCCCGCGGCGCTGAGTGCGAAATCCAATACGATCACCCACAGGCAGCTGCTGACGACCGCGCGCGTAGTGGCCTGCCCCACGCCCTCGGAGCCGCCCGTGCAGGTGAGGCCGCAGTAGCCGCTCACCACCGGAATGGTGGCGCCGTACGCCAGGCATTTGCTCAACCCGGTGATGAAATCCCCGCGATCTAACACATTGAAATTGGCAAAAGTGGAAGGGCTGACGTCGAAGAACCCGCTGGCAGTCGCCATGCCAGAGCCATACGCTACGGCGGCGGCGGCCATCACCAGCAGGGGCGTCATCACCAGGCTCGCGACGAAACGCGGGCGGATCAGATAATCGACCGGATCGGCCGCACACATGCGCAGAGCATCGACCTGCTCCGTTACGACCATGCTACCGATTTCAGCTGCGATTCCCGCGCCAACGCGGGTTGACAGCATCAGCGCGCACACCGTGGGCGCCAGATCCTTCACCAGCAACTCGGTATACGAATTCCCCAACTGACTCATATCCGGGAAGATGCGCAGCAGCTGCAGTCCGCCCTGATAAACCAAGATCATGCCCACGAACCCCATCACCACGCACAAGAAGAACAGGGATTGCCCCATCTCGAACATGTAATGCAGGGCATCTTTGAAGCCCTTGCGCCGTCGAAATGTGAAATACAAGGTGCGCTTGGCCACAAAGCGCAAGCCGCTGGCAGCATCGAACAGTCCCTCAATGGGCCCGTCCGAGGGAGCGGTGAGCCCTTGATCGAACGAGGCCATTAGAGCGGCCCCTCCACTTCGCCGTGCACGAATTGTCGCACGAAGGGCTCTGTTGAAGCCAGTGCCTCTGCGGTTGTGCCCTGGAACAGCATTTTGCCATTGTGCACCATGCCGACGCGATCGGTCACTGACAAGAGTCGATCCAAGTCGCTCGACACCATGACGACGGTGGCCGCGGTCGCCTGCTGCTCGCTGCGCAGTAAATTGAAGATGCGCTGACTGGTCACCGGATCGAGCCCCGCGGCGGGTTCGTCGTACAGGAGAATGGCGGATTGCGTCACGGTGGCGCGCGCGACGCCCACGCGCTTCTTCTGGCCGCCGCTGAGTGCGGCGGGGAAACGATGACCAAAGCCCTTGAGTGCCACCCGATCGAGTCGCTCGTTGACGCGCGCTTGTACGTCAGCTTCGGAAAGCTGAGTCAGTTGCCGCAGAGGGAAAGCGATGTTTTCCGCTACCGACATGTAGTCGAACAGGGCGTTGTTTTGAAACAGCATGCCAAAGCACTTGCGGAATTCTTGTACCGAGGGTTCGTCCATCCGGGCGAGATCTTGGCCGTCGACGCTGACTGCGCCGGAATCGGGACGGATGAGTCCCGCAATCACCTTCAGCAGCACGCTCTTGCCTGAGGCACCGGGGCCAATCAGGCCGTACAGGCAGCCGCGCGGAACGTCCAAGTTTACCCCACGCAACACCGGCTTCTGCCCCAGCGACTTGGTGACACCTTGCAGCCGGATCACGGGGCCCTACTCTGCAGGAGGCCCTGCTGCGGACTGGGGTGCTTTGCTGAGCGGAGCTGTCGCAAGCGCGACCAAATCCAAATCAGAACGGCGAGCAGCAGTAGATTGATCAACAGCAGGCCGATCGTGAACAGCCGCGCCATGGACGCCGAGGATTGCGTCACCGTGATCGGCCCGAAGCGAACTAACACGGGCGCAGCGCTCGCTTGAGTGTGCGTCGCGGGCAGCTGCACCACATGGACCTGTTCACTGACCAATTCAGGAACGGCTCCCGCGACGATCTCTTGGATCTGGGCGGTGGAGATGGGCGAAGCGGCACCCCGATAGCGCACCAGCACGCTGGCCCGGGCGGGCTGCGGGTCGGAGCTGGGGGAGTGGCGGGGAAGTGCAATGTGCACGCGCGCGGTGAGGATCTCGCCGGCACTGAGCAGCGTCTGCTCAACTCGTTGCGCGATGTTCTTGGCCAGGCTCAGTTGCTCCGCGTCACGACTCTGAACCAGTGTGTCTGGCCCCGGCACATCGTCGTTAGAGTCAGTGTCGAGCAGTCGCTGATCGACCAGAGCGCTCAGTGCCGCTGCCGAATCCGCGCGCGCGACCACGACGCGGAATCGTTCGCTGTTATCCGCGGCTTCTTTTTCGGCGCTGACCCCATGTTGTTGCAACAGCGCTACGATGCGGTCGGCTTGCGATCCGTCGATCTCGGTCGCAACGGGCACCGTGCAGGAAACCGTGCAGAAAACGGCCGCAATCGCGGCCAGTGCTAGCAACCGCGTGGCACGCCCCACCATTTTAGAATTGGAATCATCTTAGAAACTGACGCGGACGACGTCGAGCTTCGGGTGGGCGGGGAATGAGATGCGCCGCACGCCACCGGCGATACAGCTGTTGAGCCCGGGGCTATTCGGTCGCGTGGTCACGGTGACGCCTACGGCGCGGCCGTTCTGCACTGCGGCGCAGATGTTGATACCTGTGCTGCTGGGCACACCGCAGCCGGCGAAATACGAACCATTGTTCATGATCGAGGCGTATTGGCCTTGGGTGATGTCCGCTTGCCCTTTGCCGCCGCCCATATTGATTTCTTCAACATAGGCGTTCACCGCCGCCTCACAGCTCATGCCACCGGCCAACATGGGGATACCGTTCTGTGTGCCCATCACGCGCGCGTGCCCGTGCCCACTCTTTCCTTGGGGAACGTTCAGATTGCCTTCGGTTTCAACATTGGTTGCCGTGTCGGTCTTCATGGCGAGCTGATCATTGCGCGCGCCGCGTTGAGTCAAGAACCAAACCCCGGCGCCGCTGAGGACCACGGCGAGCACCGCCAGCCCACCCAGCGTTTTGCTGCGAGTGGATTTCGACTCCTGGCGCACCACGTGCAGGATGGCTTCTTTCTCTTGTTTGATCTCGCGGTGGCGTTGGGCGTGATCCGCGAACGGGGCAAAATCCGGCGAGTTGCCAATTGTGTCTTGTTTGCCGGTGAGCGAGTCGCGCACCAGATCGCTTTCAACGAAGGTGTTCGCGGTGATCTGCTGCAGCAGCTCCATCGCGCTGAACGGCCCGTGATCCATCCCGTCTTTGATCACGACGTAGTGCGGTCGCGGATCTGCCTGCAGCCGGGCCTTCAGCTCAGCCAGCTCATTGGTGGCCTTGTCCACATTGGGCGGCGCGGGCGTGTGCACCACCGCGACGTTGAGGCCCTCAATCGCAGCCCCCAAGTTGATGGGCAAGTTGTTCAATTTCGCCGCAGCCGGCAGTGGTCCGCCCGTGAGTATGGCTTCCTGAGCGACGCGCGGCCGCGCGGGAGGCAGCAGCGAAAGCGACACATCGACTGCGAAGCTGCCGGCGTTGTCGAGTGCGCTCTCATCCGCGGGTGGAGGCGGAGGAACGGTACCTGGAGGCGTCAGGTGGTGAATGGCCTGCGCGAGCGCGTACAAGTCGTCCGGGCGGTAAGCGGGATTGGTCACCAGCGCTTTGCCCAACACGGTTTCAATTTCCGGCGGCAGCCCAGGAACGACGTCGCAGGGGCGCTTCATGCCGGGCCCCACTTTTTCCAGCGTCAGCAATTCGTAAAAGATCGCGCCAATCGCATAGACCGTGGCGCGCGCATTACCCGGCTGCCCCGATTTCAACTCGGGGGCCACACAGGCGAGATCGCGCTCGCTGGTGGCTTCAACAGTAACCATCTCGCGGGCAATGCCGAAATGCCCCGGGCGCTGCTCCACGATGTTCGAAGGATGCAGTCGCAATGGCACCCCTTGAACATGCAGATCCGCGACTTGCACACACACCTCGAGCACGCAACGCGCGGCGTCAGCCAAAGGCCAAGGCGCATTTTCCGCTCGGCATTTCTCGATGCGATCACGCAGCGAAGAGGTCGTCGTCTTGATTGAGATCGGAAGGGAACCGAGACTGAGCGGGGGCAACTGAGGCGCTGACATGGTCAAGTGGTCGCCCACTGTAGCAAAAGCTCAAAGGGGAGTCTGCTCGTCTCGCGGCATTCCACCCCATGGATAGCGCCGTTGCGCCAGCTTGCCTCTTAGGAAGTCGTGCAATATGGGCGCAATGTTTCCGTCAGGGCGCGGTTCCCACTCGCCGCGGTGGATGTAGTCAAGCGGCGTATTCTCGGGGCTAAGCAGCACGAACGCCGGCACTTCTTCGATAGGAATGCCCAGGGCCTGCAGCTCGGTGTCAAACTGTCGAACGTCCAGTCGGACTACCCAGCAATTGGATAAGACTCGCTGCAGTGGCTCAGAAAGCAGCAGCTTTTCCAGCGTTGTACAGGTCGCGCATTCAGAATCCACCAGCAGCACCAGCAGTTGTTTGCGCGCATTTTCCGCGGCCGCGCGTTCGCGATCCAGCGCATCGGTAAGGCTTGCAACCTCGGGATCGATGTCGCTGACCACGAAGGTGCCCCAGTTGGACCGCTTGGCTGCGGCTCCGTGAACGCTTCGGCGGTGGGCGTGTGTGAATGTAGGCGCGGGTGTGCTGATTTCTGGAGGGTCAATCGGCGCGCTCACTGGCAGGGGGGCCATGGACACGAGCCGGTTGGGCTCGGCTTGGTGGGTGCTCATCAGCCGTGCGCCGACGATCGTCGCTGCGATTGCCGTAACAACCAAACTGACACAGCCGAGCACAATTCCGGCGAAGGCTAGCTGCTCGCCACGCAGCACGCCCCGCGAAGCGCGGATATTGCGCCGGGAAATCAAGCCAAATGCGATCGCTAGCAGGTTTAACGGGAGGACGATAAAACTTAACGCGGCAATCAGCAGCGACGCGATTGCAAGCGGGCTGGTGTGCTGCCAGCGCGCGATCGGACCTCTGGGCGGCGGACTTATTCGGTGCGGTGCCGCACTTATTCGCCGCTGTGCTGGGCTGCCGTCGTCCATGAACTGCGGGGGCACGGCATAAGTATAGTCCACGAGGCGAGTGTGCGCCCGCCGGGGCGGCAAAAAACAGCGCATTGGCTGCGTTGCGACCCGCAGTTGGGCCATGTTAGCGTGCCGGTTGAAATGGATTCGGCTCGGCTTGAAGCCCTGGTGCTGCGGTTAGTCCACAACCCTCATGACGAGGCAGCGATTGCGGAAGCGCACGCTGAGGGTCAGGTAGACCCTAAGTCTTACGCGTCATTGCTTGAAAAGGTGGGGGCTGCGACCAGTGACCCTGCTCTGGCGAGCTACTGGCTGACGGAAGCGGCGAATGTTTGGATCGCCGCGTTAGGCGACGCTCACCGAGCGGCGCGCACGCTGATGCTGGCGATTGAACGCGACCCCCTGCAGCCGGCCCCCGCCGAGCGCTTGGCGGATTTGTATCGTCAAAAAGGTGACAACAAGGCGCTTGCTGCGTTGCTGGAGCGTCGCACCAAGGCGCTGCTCCCCATGGCAGCGGTCGACGTGCCCATTCGCGAACAGCTGGCCACCATCTTCGAGGAGTTGGGGCGACTGTGGACGGATCCGCCGCTTTCGAATCCGGAAAAGGCGGTCGAGCATTTCCGCAAGGCGATGGAATACGATCCGAGCAGCGAGTTTGCCGTCTACTCATTGCGCGAGCTGTACAAGACGCGTGGCGCGTTGAGCGACGCGCTGCCTCTGTACGAGACGGAGCGCGCGCTCACCCAAGATCCCGAGCGCAAGCTCGCATTGTTCGTCGACGAAGGCGAGGTGCGTCAGCGCCTGCTCGATTGGGCGGGAGCCATTGAAGCCTTCCGGCGCGCGCTCAGCTTGGAGCCGAAAGACCCTGCCACAAGGCAACAGCTCGCCACGGTGGTGCTGGAGCAAGCCCGTGCGGCGCAAGGCTCGGGCAAGGGGGCGCCCGGTGCTGCGCAGATCGATGAGGCGGCTGGCTTGTTTATGGGGTTAGCTGAGGAATTCGGCGGCGAACACGGGTTTTTGTACGCGCTGTGTGCGCTTGAGTTAGCGCCAGGTTTGGATCGCGCCATCGACTTGGCGCTGAGCTGTGGTGAGCCACTGGGCAGACTGGCTGAGGCAAGCGCTCACGGTGCAGCTTACTTGCAAGCAAAGCCCAATGGAAAAGCTGCTCAAGCGGCCCGACGCTTGGCGGCCGCGGGGCAACCTCAAGCGACTGCCGCTACTGGGCCAGCGGCCAATGCGCCGGCTTCCGTTGGGGTAGCTTCAGCGGGCGTGGCTTTGGCTGGGCTTGAAGTGGATGTGGCGGTTGAAGATCAGCGCCCCAAGGAGCGCTCGCTCAAGCCGCAGGCACCTGAAAAACCAAAGCAAGCTCCAGACGCGGGCCCCGCACCCGCAGCGGTGGCGCCCCGCGAGGCGACGCCACAACCCGCAGTCGCCAAGCCCAAGAGCGAACCCCAGCAAGCCGTTCCGGTAGCGGCACCTGTTGCGGCTCCGGTTGCCGCAACACCGCAGTCTCCGTTGGAAGCGTTGCTCTCGCAGGCCGCCTCCCTCGCCGCCAAGAATCGCAAGAACGAGGCGTACAAATACTACCGCGAAGCGTTAGATTTGAGCCCCGCAGAGCCCGAAGCATTGGCTTTCGTCGACACGCATTTGAAGCGCGTGCGCAAGTTCGCTGAGCTGCGCGATCTGCTGTGGGCTGCGAGCAACGCCGCGGGCCCGGGTGAACCTGGAACCAGTTGGCTGCGGGAGGTGGCAAGTCTGTGCGAGACGCAGCTGCGTGACATCGACGGCGCCATCAAGGCTTGGCAAAAGATCCATCAATCCGATCCCGAATTGGGTCGCACGGAGTTGCATCGCCTGCTGACGCAAACGTCGCGCTGGGACGATCTGGCGGCTATCTTGGTGACGTGGGCAGATCAAACGGCCGACACCGAAGCGCGCATCGCGATTGAAAAGGAATTGGCCACGCTCCACGAAACCAAACGCACCGATGTTGCGGCGGCTGCGGCCTGCTGGGCTCGCATCGCTGGGCTCGATGCCGGCAATGAGGATGCGCTGTGGCGCGCGATCAACTTGTTCGAGCGTGCCGGGCAAATGGACGCCGCTGCTTCGACGATTTCCGCCAATGTGCAGGCGGTTACCGACCCCGCGGAGAAGGCCAAGCTGTATCAGAAGCTGGGCACCGTCAAAGAAGCGATGGGCGATCTGCTTGCGGCGGGAGAAGCGCTGCGTGAAGGGGCTTTAGAATCGCGCAACGATTCACTGTGGGAGGCGGCGGAAGATTATTTCGTGCGCGCGCAGGCCTGGGATCAAGCGGCCGGCGTGGTGCGCGAACGCTCACAGGCGTTGGAAGGTAAGGCGCAAGCCGCCTTCTTGGCGCGTGAAGCTGGCTACGTCTTGAATTTGGCGGATCGCGCGGCCGGCGTGGCGCTGCTTGAACGCGCGAGCGATTTGGACCCGGAGAGCGCAGAGATCGCCGCGCGTTTGGAGCACCTGTTCACCGAGGTGGGCCAGAATCGCGAACTCGTTGCGTACTTGCTGCGGCGCGCTGAGGCTTCCGGCGACAAGGAGCTGCGCATCAATTTGCGTCGGCGTGCAGCCGGTCTGCAACGCGATTTGGGCGATCGCGACGGTGCGCGCGAGAGCTTGGAGTTGTCACTGAAAGATCGCGAAGACGCCGGTGTGCTCAGCGAGCTGGCGACTGAGGCTGAAGAGCGCGGCGAGCCGGATCGGGCGGTCGACTATTGCAAGCGGCTCGCGGACATCACAACCGACCCAAGCGAAAAAGCGCAGATGATCCTGCGTCAAGCGCGCCTTTTGATCGATCCTTTGGGTGAGCTTGAAGGCGCGGTGGATTGCTTCCGAGCGATTCTAGAGAATATCGATCCGCACAACCGCGAAGCGCTCAGTCGCTTGGCGGAGGTTGAGCTGCAGCGCGG
>DATJEQ010000410.1:0-7000 GCA_035496495.1 Polyangiaceae bacterium | reverse complement strand
ACCTACCTCAATGCGATGGCCGTCGCGTTGCAAGAGCCCGCCGCACCCACGGCCTTCGACCGTGGGATCGCTCGCTTCACTCGCTTGATGCTGATCTTCATGGTGGTGATGGTGCCGCTCGTATTTCTGATCAACGGCCTGACCAAAGACAACTGGTCCGAAGCGTTCTTCTTTGCCGTGGCCGTCGCCGTGGGGCTAACGCCCGAGATGCTGCCCATGATCGTCACCGTCTGCCTTGCAAAAGGGGCCGTCGCGATGGGCAAGCGCAAGGTCATCGTCAAACGACTCAATGCCATCCAGAACCTGGGCGCAATGGACGTGCTGTGCACTGACAAGACCGGCACCCTGACACGCGATGAAATCGTGTTGGAGAAGTACTGCGATGTGGCCCTGCGCAATGATGACCACGTGCTGGCGCTGGCCTATATCAACAGCCACTTTCAAACCGGGCTCAAGAACGTCCTCGATCGTGCTATCTTGGCACATGAAGCAGCTCACGCACACGGCCGTGTCCCCGAGCTGACCAAGGTTGACGAGATCCCGTTCGACTTCGAACGACGCATTATGTCCGTGGTCGTGCGCACCCCAGAGGGAAGCGATCGTATCATTGCCAAAGGTGCCCCTGAGTCGATCTTCGCCAAATGCCGCAACTTCAGGCTCGACGGGGCACTGCACCCGATGGATCACCCACACATTGAGGAGCTCAAGAAGGAACATGAGCAGCTCTGTTCTGATGGCTTTCGCGTGCTGGCGCTGGCCACCAGAGACAACCCACCCCACGCGCGGGTAGCCGAGCACGCCACCGCCTACGGCAAGGCTGACGAGAACGATCTCACGCTAGAGGGCTACGTCGCATTCCTCGATCCGCCCAAGGAGAGCGCCCTTGCGGCGATCGGGGCGCTTGAGCGACACGGTGTCGCAGTCAAAGTCATCACCGGCGATAACGAGTTGGTGGCACGCAAGGTGTGCCACCAGGTTGGGCTCGCGATCGACAAGGTGCTACTGGGGGACGCCGTTGACGGCATGAGTGATCAGGATCTCGCACAGGCCGCCGAGCACACCGTGCTTTTCGCGCGGGTTTCTCCGGCCCACAAGCAGCGCATCATTAAAGCGCTTCAGGCAAGCGGTCACACGGTCGGTTTCTTGGGGGACGGCATCAATGACGCACCTGCTTTGCACGCTGCAGACGTTGGGATCAGCGTCGACACGGCAGTCGATATCGCCAAGGAAGCGGCGGACATGATCCTGCTAGAAAAATCGCTGCTCGTGCTGGATGAAGGGGTGATCGAGGGGCGCAAGGTGTTTTCGAATATCATCAACTACGTGCGCATGGGCGCCTCAAGCAACTTTGGCAACATGTGCAGTGTGGTGGGCGCCAGTGCTTTCATCCCGTTCTTGCCGATGCGGCCGATTCAAATCCTGACCAACAACCTGTTGTATGACGTCGGGCAGACCGCAATTCCGACAGACCGTGTAGACGCTGAGCGGATCCAAAAGCCGCGCGCATGGGACATTGCAGAGTTGACCCGGTTCATTGTGTTCATTGGTCCCTGTTCGTCCATCTTTGACTACACTACGTATTTCTTGATGCTGTACCTCTTTCACTGCCGGGATGTTTCAAGTCCGACCATCGCGGCGCACAGCGAGAGCCTGTTTCAAACAGGCTGGTTCGTCGAGAGCTTGCTCACGCAAACCCTCATCATCCACATCATTCGCACTGACAAGATCCCGTGGCTACAGAGTCGGCCCTCCACTCTGCTGGCGATCTCGAGTCTGGCGGTCATGGCGGTTGCAGTGGTGTTGCCGTTCACGCTGCTCGGGCACTACCTGGGCTTCACAACCCTTCCTCCCCTGTACTGGGTTTACCTTGCCGCGACGGTGATCTGTTACCTGCTGCTCACTCAAGCGGTAAAAAGCTGGCTGTTCCAACGCCGCTGGATCTGACCCAATCAAAGGCAATCCGCATCGCCCTTCACCTTGGCCGGTGTTTCTCGACCGTTTCTTAGGGATTGCCGCACACCACGTCACGTTCCGGCGAAACCTGTCCGCTTTACAGCGAAAACATGTCGAAACACGACCCTATCGATGGTCGATATTTTTTTGTGGCTATCCTGCGCGCCAGATACGCTCAGGAAACCTGATCCATGTCAGATAGTGACCTGTGATAGCCCCCGATCTGGCGGCAGCCGCAGCGAGTCCTCAGGTCAAGACGCACTGCCCGTACTGCGCATTCCAATGCGGCATGACGTTGCGCAGCGACGCAAACAATCCCGCCCAACTGAGTGTCGCGGGGGATGTTGACTTTCCAGTGAACCGCGGACAGATGTGCATCAAAGGCTTCACTTCCGGATCGCTGCTGCACAGCCCCGCTCGCTTGACGCGCCCTTTGCTGCGTGCAGCCAACGGAAAATTGTCAGCGGTGGAATGGAACACCGCCTTCGATTTCATCGCCGACAAATTGCGCACGCTCGCTGCACAATACGGCAACGACGCCCTGGGCGTATTTGGCAGCGGCGCGCTGAGCAACGAGAAGGCGTACCTGCTCAGTAAGTTCTCGCGAGTCGTGCTGAAGACGGCGAACATCGATTACAATGGTCGCTATTGCATGTCTTCCGCTGCGGCGGGGCAGAACCGTGCGTTTGGCATCGATCGCGGGCTGCCGTTCCCGGTTGCAGACCTTGCACAAACGAAAACCTTGATGCTGTGGGGCTCGAATTGCGCAGAAACCATGCCCCCATTGATGCAATGGATCTCGGAACAAAAGGAGAACGGCGGCACACTGATCGTGGTCGACCCACGGGCAACCGACACCGCCCGCGCCGCTGCATTGCACTTACAGTTGACGCCCGGAACCGATCTCGCGTTGGCCAACGGCCTTTTGCATTTGGCTCTGGAAGAGAAGCTAGTCGATTGGGATTACATCTCTGCGCGCACTGAAGGTTTCGACGAAGTGCGACGCACCGTGCTCACGAGTCACCCGGCTTTCGTTGAGCGCATCACGGGCGTGCCGATTGAACATCAATTGCGTGCGGTGCGCCTCTTGGCAAATCCCGAAAGCAGCATGGTGCTCTCCGGGCGCGGTTCCGAACAACAATCCAAAGGTACCGACACGGTCCTGGCGCTGATCAACTTGATGTTGGCGCTGGGCAAGGTGGGCAAGCCGAACAGCGGTTACGGCTGCCTGACGGGGCAAGGCAACGGCCAAGGCGGCCGCGAGCACGGCCAAAAAGCGGACCAACTCCCGGGTTATCGCTTGATCGAAAATCCGCAACACCGCGCACAAATGGCGGCCTTTTGGGGCATCGATCCGGCAGCGCTGCCAGGCAAGGGCAAGAGCGCCTATGAGCTGCTTGATGCACTGGGCCCAGCGGGCGGCATTCGCGCTTTGTTGGTGTTTGGATCCAATGTCGCGGTGGCCTCGCCCCACGCTTCCAATATCGTCAATAAACTGCAGGCACTGGATTTGCTGGTGGTGTGCGACGCATTCGAAAATGAGACTTCTGCGGATGCGCACGTCGTGTTGCCGGTGGCGCAGTGGGCGGAAGAAGAAGGCACGATGACGAACTTGGAGGGGCGCGTGATCCTCCGCCAGCAAGCGCGCAATCCACCTCCCGGCGTAAAAACGGATGTGGAGGTGCTGTGCCAGATCGCTGCTCGCTTGGGTTATGGCGACGCTTTTGCTTTTGAGGGCGCTCGCGATGCCTTCGAAGAATTTCGCCGTGCAACGTCGGGTGCGCCGGCTGACTACAGCGGCATCACCTACCAACGTATCATTGACAATCAGGGGATCTTTTGGCCCTGCCCCAATGAAGCGCACCCTGGAACCCCGCGATTATTCGCCGAACGATTTGCACACCCTTCAGGTAAGGCGCGCTTTCATGCGGTTCGCCATCGACCTGCCGCGGAGCTGCCCGACAGCGACTACCCGCTGTACTTCACTACCGGGCGCTACAAAGAACACTACAATTCCGGCGCACAAACGCGGCTTGTTCCCGCACTCAACGACGCCAAGCCTGAACCACTGCTGCAGCTGAATCCACACTTGGCAGCACGCCTCAATGTGACAGAAGGCGGAGCGCTCATCGTACACAGTCGGCGCGGCAGTGTACGTTTCAACGCCACGCTCTCGCACGACATTCGCCAGGATACATTGTTCGCGCCCTTTCACTGGGGCGGAAAACAAGCCGCCAACATTCTGACTAGCCCTGCGCTCGACCCCCTGAGCCGCATGCCGGAATTCAAAGTGTGCGCGGTGCGCGCCGAGCGAGTGACCAGCCTGAGCAGCTCCAATCCCAGCAGCTCCAATCCCAGCAACTGACGAATCCTCATGTCAAAGAAAAGACTGTGCATCATTGGTAACGGAATGGGAACCTGTCGCTTGCTCGACGAATTCGTCGCGCGCGGCGGCAATGAGTTGTACGAAATCACAGTATTCGGTGAAGAGCAGGGCGGCGCTTACAACCGCATTCAACTCAGCAATGTGCTGGCGGGTGCCGACCCCGACGAGATCGTCACCAAGACACCGGAGTGGTACGATCAGCACGGCATTCGATTGCTTGCGAAGACCCGCGTAAAGAAGCTCGATACGCTGCGTAAGACGATCGAAACGGAAGACGGTCAACTGCGTCGCTACGATTTGGCCGTGCTGGCCACCGGCAGCCAACCGCTGGTGCCACCCCTCGAAGGCTTGCTTGCGGAAGACGGTGAACTGCGCAAGGGTGCGTACGTTTATCGCACCATCGCGGATTGCATGCGCATCCGCGAACACTGCCGCCCGGGAGACAGCGCTGTGGTGGTGGGCGGCGGTTTGTTGGGGTTGGAAGCGGCCAAAGTGCTTGCCGATCGGGGCTTACACGTCACGGTGGTGCATGTGTCGCCCATTTTGATGAACACGCAACTCGATGGAATTGCTGGAGAAATGCTAGCCCGGCGCATTGAGCAAGCGGGGATCTTTCTACGGCTCGCGAAATCCGTCGAAGCCGTTTACGGCGAAGAGTGCATTGAAGGCGTTTTCCTCGACGATGGCAGCACGTTGCCCGCCGACATGATCGTGCTCGCATGCGGAGTGCGCCCGCGCATTGATGTGGCCAAGGCTTCCGGGTTGCCCATCAACAAGGGCATTGTGGTCAACGACACGCTGGCCACTCAAATACCGGGGGTGTACGCCTTCGGCGAATGTGCCGAACATCAAGGTAAGACGTACGGCATCGTCACCCCGGTGTGGGAACAAGCGGCCGTGCTCGCGGATGTGCTGTGCGGCAAGAAGCCCGGCTCACGTTATCGCGGCTCCAAATTGTACACGCGGCTCAAAGTCGCGGATGTCGATGTGGCTTCTATGGGGTGTTTAGAGCCCGAATTGGAAAGCGATCAGATTTTCCAGATCGTGGAGGAGCGCAAGAGTTGCTACCGCAAGCTGATTGTACGCGACGGACGCTTGATCGGGGCCATGCTGGTCGGCAACACGTTAGCCACCGCGAGTTTGCTGCAACTCTTTGATCGCGATGACCTATTGCCGGAGGATCCACTTGAGGTTTTGTGCGCCGTACGCACCCTCAAAGGCGGTGAAGACCGCACGGTGTGCAACTGTCACAAAGTGACAGAAAAGGCACTGATCGCCGCGATCGAAGGGGGCGCCGAGACGGTGGATTCACTGTGCAGCGCGACGAAAGCCGGCAGCGGGTGCGGCTCGTGCAAGGCCGATTTGCGTCAATTGATCACGCGCATTCGAAAGCCACCCGTGATCCTGGAAGTGGCTAGTTAGGCGCAGGCGTCAATGATCTCTGCTAGGATTTCTGCCGCTGACTATCGCTCGCTTGCAGCGCTGCGCTACGAAATCCGTAAATTCTTAGCCTTCAGCGAACGCGCTGCGCGCGCTTGCGGTATTGAACCCCAACAGCATCAACTCCTGCTTGCCGTGCGCGGTTTACCCAAGTCACTACGCCCCACCATCGGCACCATCGCCGAGCGCCTATGCGTTCAACACCACACCGCCGTTGCCCTGGTCGACAAATTGGAACAATCCGGGCTGCTGCGTCGCGAACGCGCTCAAAAAGATCGCCGCGAAGTGCTCCTGCAACTGACGCCCCCAGGCAAAGCTGTCTTGCTTCGCCTGTCCACCCTGCACCGCCACCAACTGCAAAGCGTAGGCCCCACCATGGC
Organism: Polyangiaceae bacterium; assembly: GCA_035496495.1. Taxonomy (GTDB): domain Bacteria; phylum Myxococcota_A; class Polyangia; order Polyangiales; family Polyangiaceae; genus SZUA-265. The sequence continues at coordinate 841 of DATJEQ010000410.1, read as the reverse complement.
CACGTCTCTGCACACGATCCTTCAATCCTCCAGGTCTGCAGCGCGCTGAGCGATTGCCCCTGGCGGGGTCATCGGTCACCTGCGCTGCGCCATTCATGAATTGGCAATTTTCATCGAAAATACTCAACGCTCATCGAGCGGATCCATCAAACTGTACAAATTATGTATACAGTTGTTGTATTATTGGGTGAGCCATGAGCAACCCGCTATTCAAGCGCGAGGAGCGCGCGTTCGCCCAGCTGATCGCCGCCCTCTGCTACACAAACCCATTCAGCAAGCAGCGGGTGGATCTGGAAAAGCAGGCACTGGGCGACCGCTATTCAGCCGTTTCAGACGCCTGGAGCTTGGGGCCCGGTCACCACAATAAGAACCTGTTGCCGTTGACCGAGCTGACGCGAACCCTGCTCGTGAACAGTCACAAGCGCGTCACGGCCGACACCCCCAGCGACGATCGCATGTTGTACGGCGGCCTGTTGCGCTTTTGGTTGTTCTATCGATTCAACGACGACTTGCTGTCGCTTTCCGCGCAGAGCCTGCGCGCTGGGTTCAAGGATCAGCGGGTGCCGCTGTACGCCAAGTTTCGCGCTGCGCTGCGCGAACTGCATCCCTCATGCGACGTGGGTCTCCCAGAGCCCGCGCACCTGTTTGCATTGCTGTTCCAACTGCGCCGCGCCTTTGAGCGCATCCACCAAACCATCATTGGGGCATCACAGCCCGCACGCGCCTTGCGATCACGGCTGTGGCAATCAGTATTCAGTCACGACATGCGTCGCTACGAGCGCACGCTGTTCGATCGCATGCACGAGATGCCGACGTTGATTCTGGGGCCTTCCGGCACCGG
>DATJEQ010000409.1:0-7270 GCA_035496495.1 Polyangiaceae bacterium | reverse complement strand
CAACCCTTGGGCCCTGCCGCATCTCCGCTCAATGCGGAAATCCTGCTCGCAAATTTACTCGGCCTTCCTGTCCTGGCAGCGGATTCGCTGGCGCTGGATCAGCCGATTCGTGGGGTCATCCTCAGCAACGGTAGTAAGCTGCCGGTGGTTTTTGGTGTCAAGGTCAGGCACGAAGCGGAATTGCTGACATTACTCACCGCTGGATCAGCGGCGAGCTTTGCGCAGCACAAGGGGGCAGGGGGGGCTCTGCTCTTGCGTCACAAGGCGAACCCGGAGTTGCCGCTTCTGATGTTGAAGCAGGGCACGCTGCTTTGCAGCAGTGATGAGCCGGCATTGCTCGCTGCCGCTGCGTACTTGTCGCAACCTGCACCGGCATCCGGGGCATCAGTTCCCGGCGTGCACCTGGACTTGAATCAGATCGCATTGAAAAAAGGCCTCATTGATCCGATTCAACACAATTGGCTGACCCAGCAACAAAGCTTGAATGCGTTGATGCAGCAGCAAGCGATCACCCGTGGGAGGGCGGCAGATCTGGCCGATCCCAGCTCTGCGCTGGCCAGCCTTTCCTCAATGCTCACACAATCCTTGGACGTGGTGGCAAGCCTGAATGCGGTGAAAGCCGATCTACAACCGAAAGCGGATGGCATCGAGCTCCAAGCAGAATTTGACGCCACCTCGGGCGGCGCAGCGCAAGCAGCGATTGACCGCTTCACACCGGGCACGGTTGAGCCACTGTCCGGGTTACCCGTTGGGGTGCGCTTGGCCGTGCTGAGCAACAATGAGGAAGCGGATCCCAGGGCGCTCGGCGACAGAGTAGCGGCCGGTTTGTCAGGCCTTTTTGCGCAGCGAATGCCGGCGCAACAAGCGCAGCTCATTGGCTCTTATTTTCAAGATCTCGCCGTTGCCCTGTCCGGCCCTTGCGTTGTCGGCTGGTTGCCCGCGGTGCCTGATTCCGGCGGATTCTTGCTGGCTCATCTGGCAGATGGCAAAGCCTTTGCCCGAGCTATTGAGGGAATTGTGCGGCTGGTTGAAATTCCAGCGGTGAAGCAGGTGCTTGCAAATTGGGTTGGGGCAGTCACCGTGCGCCCCGTGAGTGGCGGCTTCGAACTGAGTTTTCGCAGCTCCAGCGGGGTCGCGCCGAACCAAAAACCAGGGGCGGAAGCGAAAAGAATCAGTGTTCTGTGGCGTACCCAAGGAGATCGCGTCTACTTGGCGCTGGGCAGTAGTGCGGCGATTATCCTGGCACAATAGATGGTGCCGGAGCAGCGCCTGGGCGATCAAGGTGCCTTCTCACAGCTGTTCGAAGCAGCAACCGATCGACCAAGCCTTGCCCTGATGGCGCTGGGGCCCAGCGACGGATCCGATCGGGCGGGGCTCTCGGTGGTGCTCACTCCCAGCGCCGATAAGAGCGCCGACAAGAACCAGAGTAAAGCCAACCAGAGCAAAGCCCTGCTGCGCGCCAGATTCAGCCGCTCCATGCTACAAGCGATGCTCCAACAATTGAGTGGGCGCAATTGAGTGGGTCACCGACAATGCGCTGAAGTGAGCACCCCGCGTGGCATCAGCTGTTCTCATCACCGGATTCCCGAACGCAGCAAGTCGCGTCTTGGTGCGGCGGCTGCTTGCGGATGAGGCGTTCTTAGACCCTCTGTTCCTGTTCGTGTCGCCCGCTGCTTACGAGCAGGCGCGCCAGTTCGCTTCTGACTTGGCAGCGGACGTTCCCAGCCGGGTTGTGTTGATTGAAGGCAATGTCAGCGCCATCGATCTGGGGCTGGGGCGCGACGACTACCGTTCCCTCGCTAAGCGCGTGAACATCATCCATCACACCAACAGCGCGAATTCGTCTGATCTCGATCCGGATCTGGCAGAGGAGATCAATGTCGGCGGTGCTCGCGAGATCATCGAGTTGTCGCGAGCGGCGAGCGATCTGTCGCGGTTGGTCTTCTATTCCAGTGCGTTCGTGTGTGGGGATCGCACGGGGGTTATTCTTGAAAGTGAACTCCAGGCAGGGCAGGGATTTCGCTCCGCCTCCGAGCGCACCTTAGCCACCGCCGAGCGCATGGTGTGGAATAGCTTTGAGCGCTTGGCCGTTACCGTAGTGCGGCCCAGCCTTCTTGCCTGCGATTCACAAACGGGCGAAATCGATGCGCACGGGCCGTTTGCTCAATTGGCCCCATTTTTGGCCGAGTTGCCGCAAGAATGGCTTGGGGGCGCCAGTGCCGTCTCGGTCAACTTAGTCCCGCTGGATTTCCTGGTAAAAGCGTCGATTTACCTGGGCCATCTCCCGGGTGCGGTTGGCAAAGTATTCCACATCACGGATCCCAAACCGCCCACTGTGGGGCAAGTGGCGGATAGTTTTGCTTCAAGCGATCGACACCCAGAACAGGAAAGCGCCCTATTTCGAAGGGTAAGTCAGGCGCTGCGACGCGCCCCGGCGGCCCTGTCGCGCGCGCCACGAGCATTGATTCATATGCTGGGTATGGATGTTCATTTAGACACCACGCAGGCCCAACTCGCGCTCGCCGGCAGTGGCATTCAGTGTCCTTCGTTTGGCGACTATGCGCCCCTGTTGGTGAAAAGCGTCAGGCACTGCGCGACACCGGCCGCTGAAATAGAAGGGTGAGAATGCGGCACAGCGCCGCACGCTGAGGTAGGGTAAAGGCCAGGAATACTCCCCAGGATGACGCAGCAGTCAGAAGCCTTCAAAGCGGTTACGGAGAACGTCGCGGCGCTGCTTCTTGCCGTCGGCTCGCTGTCGGTTGTTACCTGTTCGTTGTCCAACGCTGAACCTGCGGCAAGCCCGTTGCTTGGTGCAGCGGGTGCGGCGGCGATGGCCTCGCCGCAGGCTGCGCCGCCAGGCGCCCCATCAGCGACGGCTGTGAGCGCAGCCGCTTCAGTTGTCAGCACCAACACGCCATCGAACAGCGGCGCCCTCGCCCCTCCAGCACCAGAATTCGCGTCGTTCTGGCAAAGCGTTGATGAGCTATCGCAAGGCGTCCGCAAGGAGCCGGTGAGGGTGTTGTGGTTTGGGGATTCCCACACTGCGGCGGATTTCTGGGTGGCCCCCTTGCGGCAGCACTTGGCCCAACATTTCGGTGTCGGCGGGCCCGGTTACATTCAGATTGGTTTGAAGGCTTACCGGCACGGGGGTGCCAAGGTGGAGACAGGTGGCAAGTGGCGTACGGTGCCCGCGCGCCCGTCGTACTTCGTCAAGCAACAGGGAGATGGCATTTACGGCATTTCGGGTATGCGCACCGTGCCCATGGATGAAAAGGCGTGGGCGTCCATTGCGCTTTCTTCGTCGGAGGTGAAAGGACCAGTCCGCTGGCAAATTGTTTACCGGCTGTCGTCCCCGCGCAGCCAATTTACCGCTGTGCTCGATGGGCAGGTGCCCCGCGTCGTAGACACCAAAGCGGGCAGCGTGCGTGCTTCAGGGTTGAGCGCGGTGAGCTTTGAATCCGATGCCAGCGCGACGTTGCGTCTCGTGGCACCACAATGGGAACCGGAAATTTTCGGTGTGTTCGTCGAAGCGAGCGCTCCGGGTGTTGTGGTCGACACGTTGGGCATCAACGGCGCAAGGTTGGAGACGGCACTGACTTGGAGCGAAGCGCAATTCGTTGCTGAGGTGAGAGCGCGCAATCCGTCGCTGGTGGTGCTGGCCTACGGCACAAACGAAATTGGCGATCAGCTTGCGCCCTTTCGCTATGGCGCCCAATACGACACGCTGCTCCAGCGATTGCGTGCGGCAAATCCCAACACGTCCTGCCTGATCGCTGGACCAACCGATCGCGCTTTGCCGGATTGGACATCAGATCCCAGAGGCGCAGCTATCGATCAAGTGCAGCGCGAGGCCGCGACGCGCAATCATTGCGGGTTCTTCAGCATGCGAGGAGCAATGGGCGGCACCGGGGCCTTTCAGCAGTGGGCATTCGCATCGCCTCCTCTGGCTCACAAAGATCGCGTTCACTTGACCATCGACGGTTACACAAAACTGGGTGAATCCTTGGCGGATTACCTGATGGGCACTGAGCATTCCGGCGGCCCAGCACAATCCACCGCTGCACAGCTCACTGCTGCACAGCCCACTGCTGCACAGCCCACTGCTGCACAGCCGACTGCTGCACAGGCCACTGCGCCCCTGGGTCAGTGAGCGGACGTAGCCGCAGGGGCGGAATTCTTGGCGCGGTAGCGATCGAAGCCTTCCATCAGTGCGCGATACAGCCATTGCCCGAGTCGATCGGCGCCTACGCCGCTGGGGTGCGTCAAATCCGCTTGGCCTAATCCGCGGCGCACCCAGCGTGCCATGGACCCTTTGCCGCCCATCGCTTCGAACGTATTCCAGAATGCGCAGCCGACCTCTTCCGCGGTCTTGCGCTGTTCTTCGACAATCAGCGGGATCACCGGCACGGTGATCATCCCGTCGTCCACCTTGCGAGCGCGATCCAAGGCTCCGACGATCAAGCAGCCCGCTTCGGGCGCCGCTTGTTTGGCTTGCAACAGCACTGCCTTCATTGTCGCGTGGTAATCCGGCATTGAATAAGCGTAACCATCGCCGCTTTCGTTGGCGCCAAAGTGGAATGCGATCAAGTTGGGTTTGCGCCAGGCAAGTTGGCTGGCCCAATGGGCGTCGTCTTGCTTGTCGAGAAAACGAATGCGAGCTCCTTGAATGCCAATTGCGTCTAGCACAACGCCAGGGACAGTGCGCTCGAGCACCACGCCGAACATTCGAGTGGTGCCGCTTTCGGTGTACACTTCGAAGGAATGTGGCCCGTCGGGGACATCGATCTGTGCAACCTTGGTCTCAACTTGGTTCGAGGCAGTTTGTATTTCGCTGTACACGTGACCATCAACGCTCAGGCGCACCACCCCAGCGCCCGGTGACGCCAGGTAAGAAAACTCGAAGTGCGAGACATTGCGGCCGTAATTGCCTTTGCTCATGGTGGCAAACTGTGCCCGCACTCTTCCGGGCGCTTTGAAGGAAACGCCACCCAGGCCATATAGGCCGTCTTTTGTGTACGGCCCCACCACACGACTGACCACGAAGCCGCTGGTGGTGTCACGCCACACGTCGTTGTGAAAGTACGAGGGCCAAGCGTTGGCCATCAGCACGAAACCGTGGCCGGAATCGCCAAAGCGATCTTGCAACAAACGGCGCAAAGTACCGGTCAGGTAGTCACTCGCGACGACGGAATCGCCGTGATACAGAATGCGTGTGATTGCGCCTGGCACTTTGCGCAAGCTCGCCTCCAAACTGCGGTAGAACGGTGCCAGCGAATTGCTGTCGTCCACGATGGACACCGGCGGCTTCTCCTCGGGCGCCAGGGTTCCTTCGGATGGGGGTTCGCTGAGCGGGGGAGATTCTACGACTGTCGGCAGATCGTTGTGCTCTGGTTGCGCCATTTCCGGGCGATCTTTTGTTTGCTCATTGAGCACCACTTCGCCTTCGCGCTGCGTGGGCTCAGCCAGCGCAGAGGAAACTTGCGCAGAGGAATCTTGCGCTGGGGAATCCGATGCTGGCTGCGATTCAGCGCTGAAAACCTTGAACGAGTGAAGTGCAGGCACGGCCTGTGGCAACGTTCCTAGGATCATTAAGATCCCGACGCTCAGTACAGGCTTGCTTTGAAAAATTGCCCACGGCCGCTCAGAGGGCGTCATCAGAACGGAGCCTTGCGGATCAGTTCACTGGCGGGCTCCGGCTCGGGAGTTTTGGACTTGGGACTGGGATTGGCAGCGGTGGTGGATGCCGACGACGGCGCGGGGCGCTGGATCTTGCGCGGCGACGGCGCTTTCACTGCAACCGCTGACGGCTCTTCCACAGGCAGCTGTGTCACATCTAAACTGGGCGCTTCCAAAGTTTGCAACTGTGCCGCGGCGCGTTTGCGCTGCGCGCCACTGACGCCCTCGGTTGCGGCAATGCTGGTGAGCAGGGCCCTCTTGTTGGCCACGTCGGATTCGCTTGCCACCATCTCAAAGATGGTGTCGGCCCAGGCTTGCTCAATCGCGATCACTTCCGCCGCTTGGCGTAGGTTGCTGTCGCTGGGGATCTCTTGCAGCTTTTCGTGTGCCCGCGTCAGGTTGCCTTCTTGCTGCAGCCGTTTGGCCTCGCGTACGATCAGCTCGGCGGCGCTGAGCTTCTTGGGGGTGATCACCGCCACCGGTTCGATCACCTCGCGGCGCTCCTTGAGCACGGCAAATGCTGCAACCAGGATGAGCAGCAGCAACCCCGAGCCCACCGTCGCGATCCGGGTGCGCGTAGGGATCGTGTGCACGGTCGGAGCAAGCGGAGTGTCGACTTCTGCGGCCCAGTGGGGCGGAAGCGACGTGGATTCGCCGCTGACGAACACCTCCCCCTTGGGGACAAACTTGAGGAATATGTCGCCAATTTCAATAACATCGCGGGGTTGCAAGAATGTGCGCGTCAGGCTGATGCCGTTGATGTGCAAGCCGTGTGAGCTGCCGCGATCGATCAGCTCGTAGCCGGTCGCGGTGCCGACGACCTCAGCGTGAACGCGGCTGACCGAGGTGTCGCCCAGTGCGATCTGGCATTCCTCTCCGCGCCCGATCAGGATCGAACCGCCGTGCAGTGGATAAACCGCTCCCGGGTTGGGGCCCGACACAACAATAAGCCGATCGTTGTCGATGCTGACGCCGTGAGGCACCGCCCGCAGGGTGTCGTCTTCAAGCTCAGGATTGGTGCGCACGATGTCGTTGTCGGAAAGGCGCAGCCGGTAGTCGCCCAACTGGATGAAGTCACCGTGTGCGAGCGGGGTGGCAACGTCGGTAATCCGGCGGCCATTGACGAAGCAGCCGTTGTCGCTATCAAGGTCGGTCAGCGTCCAGCGTCCGGCCGGCGTTTGGCTGAGCTTTGCGTGGGTTCGGGAGATGTTACGTTCAGACAGGCAAATAGCGCTGCCCGCTGCACGACCAATCGTGTACTCGGCCGAAGCCAGCTTCACTGTCGTGCGATTGTTCTCGTCATCATCGATGAAGAGCGTCCACATCTTGGGCGCGACATCCTGCCGTGAAATCGACACTGCGCCAAGCCGCGTCGCTATTTGCCCGGACTTTCGCGAGGAAAACTGCAATTTCAGGGGGACAGCGCTCCAGGGGAACTGTGTTTTAGGGCTTGCGCGCATTCGAACAGGGCGTCGGCAAGCAGCGGGCGGTACTTGGTGTGTGCGGTGTTGTTGCGGGTTGGGTGCACCCGATTGGTAAGCACAGCAGCGACGATGTGTGCGTCGGGGTCGCACCACAGACTAGTGCCGGTGAA
>DATJEQ010000408.1:0-7247 GCA_035496495.1 Polyangiaceae bacterium | reverse complement strand
CGATGCCGCGAGTGTGTGCGCCCCAGTCGGCCGGGGGCTGACAACGAGTTCACCGTGAATGATCTCACCCACGACATTCTCCGGAAGTGCCCGCAGATCGTCATAAGTCGCGGGGTGCCGCGCAGTCTGAGTCATTGCTGTAAGGTAGCAGAGTTTCTGCTCTTGCTCCAACGAGGAGCAAAGTCACACAACCGGTAGGGCTCTCTTGCTGAGCGCTTCGTTGTGTGAGCCTTGGCGGTAGCCTTTGGGGTCGATGGTTACGGTTTGGAAGCCGTGGCGGTGGCCCAGCGTGACGATTCGGTTTTGCAACGGTGCTTGCAGACCGCGTTGCAATTCGTCTTGGCCCAATTCGATGCGGGCGAGGTCGCCATGGTAGCGGACACGCAATTGGCGGAAACCTAAGGCACGCAAATCCGCTTCGTAGTCTCCGATTTGGCGTAGGCGCTCGGGGGTGACGGCAGTGCCGTAGGGGATGCGGCTGCTCAGGCACGCGGCGGCAGGTTTGTCCCAGATTTCTAGGCCAAGGCGTTGCGCGGCGGCGCGCACATCGGCTTTGTTGAAGCCCAACTCTGCGAGAGGGCTCTTCACTTTCGCGTTGGAGGCGGCTTTTAGTCCGGGACGATAATCACCGAGATCGTCGACATTGGTGCCATTGACGATACTGTTGAGGCCCCATTCCTCACATTTGAGCTGGGCAATCTCATACAGCTCACTCTTGCAGTGAAAGCAGCGATCCGGTCCATTTTGGACATAACCGGGGCGCGCCAGCTCATTCGATGTCACGAAGTGGTGACGGGCATTCATGCTGTGAGCCGTGCGTTGTGCTCCTTCGCGTTCAGAATCGGGCAGACTGGGGCTGACGGCAGTGAGCCCCACAGCGCGCTCGCCGAGCTCCGAGGTTGCGACCGCGAGCACCAGAGCGCTGTCGATGCCGCCCGAGTAACAAACCAGCACCGAACCCAAATCCCGCAGGTACTGACGCAGTCGCGAAAGCTTCTGATCCGGCGGACCGAGCGGGGTTACAGGCGTCATGCGAGAAGCTTAGCGCTGGGTAATCGGTGTGGGCAGGTCATCGTAATGGGCGGAAATGAATGGACTTAATGATGACAGACAATGTCAGCCTCTGAGGCATCCGCTGGCAGTGCCCAGAAATACTGATACTATGACCAGTGATGGTCCTTCCCGCCATATCGCGCCCCGATCCCTCAATTTTAGCCCCTGATCCGCAGGGTTCTAATCCGCAGGGTTCTGATCCGCAGGGTTCTGATCCGCTCAGTAAGGCGCGAGCGGCGCTGCAAGCCAGTGCGGCAAAAGTCGCGTTGTCGCGGGCGCAGTTCAGAGCCCCCAGTGCAAAGGAGCTTGCTCCACTGTCTTTGGGGGTGGGCCTAGATGCGGTGCTGCCTGATGGCGGGTTGCCGTGGGGTCAAGTCATTGAGCTGTGCGCGGCGCAGCCCAGCGGTGCCACCAGCCTGAGTTTGCTCGCCTGCGCCCGTGCCCAAGCGCAACTGCAACAGGGCGATCGCGTGCCCTTTTGCGCCTTCATCGATCCGTTCGCATCCTTGTATGCGCCGGCGGTGGTTCAGGCCGGGGTGAAGCTGGAGCAATTGGTGGTGGTGCGGCCGCCATTGAGCGCGCTTTCTCGCATCAGTGCGCGCATGGTTGAAGCGAAGGCTTTTTCCGTCGTGGTGATCGACGCCTGTGCGCTGAATGCTCATGCGCTGGCAGCATACGCCGCAACAGGAAGCGCTGCGAACGATCAATCCCAAGTCAATCTTTCCAAATGGCCCAATGTGGTGCGGCGCTTGAACATGGCATTGCAGGGAACTCAGAGCTTGGTTCTGCTGCTCACCAATCAAAGCGCGTATCGCCCGCTGTCATTGCCGGTGGGGATGCGGCTGGATTTGTCATGCCCCAAGCGGGGGGAGCTCACGGTGCAGGTGGCAAAAGAGAAATATGGTCGCATCTCAATGCCTCGCAATATCAGGAGCTTCAAATGATGACCACGGCGGATCGGCGCATTGCCTGCTTGGTGTTGCCCGCGTTGCCCTGTGAGATCATCGCGGCGCGTGAATTCGTCACTCGGCACATCCCCCTGCAAAGGAACCGGCCGAAGCAAAAAGCGAAGCCTGCTGTGTCCGCTGTGCCGGCTTTGGGAATTGTGATCACCGAGCAAGAGCGCCCACTGACGGATACCGATACGCTGGATGCCGTCACGGACAAGGCACGCAGTTTCGGGGTTGTCGTGGGGCAAAGCATTGCGGACGCGCGCACGCGCATGGGGAGCTTGCAGGTCAGAGCGCTCACGCAGGCGCAGTTACAAGCGGCGTTGGGGCAGGTAGCGGAAGCCGTGATGCAATTCGGTGTTACCGTTTCGTTGCATGCGCCGGATACCGTGTGTCTCGATATCACTGGCATTGCGCAGTTATTCGGGGGTGAAGAGGCGCTGATGCTGCAAGTGGCAGCCCGCGTGCGCAGCATGGGGCATCGGGTGAAAGTGGCGGTGGCCAATGGCCCCTTACTGGCGCAAGCCTTGGCGCGTTGGGGGAATTATTCCGCGCAGGATAATGGCATCAAATGCTACTGCGGTGCGCAAATGCTTAGGGCGTTAGCGGCGCTTCCCATTGTGGCGTTGCCGTTTTCCAGCGAACCGGGAATGCATCCGTTGGATGGGTCTGCTCATACGCACGATGATTTGGTCGTGTGGCTCATGCGCTGTGGGCTTTATAGCGTGGGAGATCTGCAACAGCTGCCAGTCGCTAATTTGGCGGCGCGTTTGGGTGAAAATGCCAATCAGGTGCTCCAATTTGTGCAGGGCCGGGACGACACGCCGCTGTTGCCACACCAGCCGGCTGTCATTCCCAGTGAGCAATTCGACGCGGAAGAGGGCATGCGTGGGGCGGAGCCTTTGTTGTTCGTGCTCAAAGGTTTGGCCGCGCGTTTGAGTGCACGCCTGCAGGGCAGGGGGCAAGCCACTGCTGAGCTGCGGCTTGTGCTGCAATTCGATCGATCCATCGCTGCGTTGAATGGCATTGAGCCCGAAATGAGCAGCGTGTTCGAGTTCCCCAACGCCATTTATCGGGAAGAGGAATTGGAGCGCATTGTAGCGGCGCGCATCAAGCGCTTGCGCTTTGAATCCCCGGTTGTGTCGATGACTCTGCAGGCAACAGCTGTGACAGCGGCTGAGGCAGCCCAGTTGGATCTCTCCCGCGCTGCCAGCGGCTTTGGCGGCAATTACAACGAAGGCCCTGAAGTCATTCCCACGTTATTGGCCGAGATCACGGCGGATATCGGCTTAGGGCGCGCAGGGGTGCTCAGTTTGGTTCCCTCGCATCGCCCAGAATGCAAAAGCGTGTTGGTGCCTTTGACTGCACAGAAATCGACTCCCTTGCAAAAATCAAAGAAAAAGCGCGTACAGGAATCAGTGTTCGTAAGCCCACAACGCGATTTCACTGAATTCCTCACGGATCGGAAGCTCGCCGTCACTCCAAAACAGGAAGCCACTGCAGAGGAAGAAGGGGGTCAAAATTCTGTGATCTGTGAGCAGCCGTCACGACTTTTTACCACCCCATTGCCAGTACCGATCAAGTTCGAGCCCGGGGCGACGTGGGTCATGGGCAGCACCCTGTTCACTGTGGGTGAGGTGCAATTTGAGCGACGCTTGGCTCAAGTGGAGTGGTGGAGCGGCACTGCGATCTCTCGCGATTATTGGCGCCTGTGGCTTGAAAGCCCCCGCGGTGGGTGTGATGCGTTGGCCTTCACGGATCGCACAACGGGGCACCGTTATATTCAAGCCCTGTACGATTGATACGGTTTCGCAGGGGCGATTCCTGAATCGCCCCTGCGGGATTGCGTGATTTATGGTGCCGTTTGCAGAGCTGCTCGCGCAATCGACATTTTCCTTTTTGCGCGGCACCTCACAACCTGAAGAGATGGTGAGTGCAGCCTGTGAAAAAGGCCTCAGCGCGTTGGGTCTCTGTGATCGCGACGGACTGTACGGAGCGGTGCGGGCGCATGTGCAGGCGCGTCAACAAAGTGTGAAGTTGATTGTAGGGGCCGAGTTGACCTTTGCGCCCGCAGGAGTTCACGTCACCCGCTTCGACGAGAGTGAGATTGCCCGCAGAGTCGCGGAGCCCATTGCGGATTCAGTGCCCACGCTGACGCTGCTCGCGCACAATAACACCGGGTATCAGAATCTCTGTCGCTTGCTCAGCCTGGCGCATGCGGGCTTGCCCAAAGGAGAAGCCGTGATTGAGCTTTCTCATTTGCGCCTGTGGAGCAGCGATTTGAGTGCAATTGTCGCAGTGCCGGGCACGGATCGGGCTGCCTTATCCGCTCCAGCGCGTTGCCCCTGCGTCGCGTTACCTCACGCCGTTTTGGATTGGGAAACGTTGCGCGCATTGAAGGGGATTTTTGATGGCAATTTGCTGCTGGGGATCTACCGACGAATGGACGGCTTGGATCCGGCACGCGAGCAGTGGGTGACACGGTTCAGTAGCAGATTACAGATCCCTATCGTTGCCTCAGCAAAGCCCTTGTTCCACAGCGCTCAGCGGCAATCGTTGACGGATGTGGTGTATTGCATCCGCAATGGCATCACTCTGCAACAAGCGGCAGATCGCTTGCAGATCAACGCGGAAGCGCGGTTGCGCTCCGGCGACGAGATGATGAAATTGTTCAAGCAACAGCCCAGTTGGGTGGAGCGCAGCGTAGAGGTTGCTGAACGCTGTCATTTCAAGTTCGACGACATCCACTACGAATTCCCCTGCACATTGCCAGAAGGCCTCAGCGCTGACGAACAACTGGCTCAGTTGACTTGGGAGGGGGCTGCTCGCCGTTATCCGCGAGGGGTGCCAGCAGCGGTTGACGAACAGATCAAGAAAGAGCTGGCCATCATTGCACAGTTAAAGGTGAGCCCGTACTTCCTCAGTACCTTCGAGGTCGTGGAGATTGCACGGGAGCGACAGATTTTGTGTCAGGGGCGAGGCAGCGCTGCCAATAGCGCCGTGTGTTACGCCTTGGGGCTCACCGCGGTCGACCCCGCGCGCAGTAATCTGTTGTTCGAACGATTCATCAGCGTCGAGCGTCAAGAGCCGCCCGATATCGACGTGGATTTCGAGCACGAACGACGAGAAGAAGTGATCCAGGAGATCTACCGACGGCACGGTCGCGAGCGGGCGGCGATGGTTTCGGAGGTGATCTGCTATCGCGGCAAGAGCGCGCTGCGTGAAGTGGGCAAGGTTTTTGGGTTGTCGGTGGAGCAGGTCAATCGCTTGAGTTCCACGCTCAGTTATTGGGATACCGCCGAAGAGGCTCAAGGGAGAATGCGCTCGTTGGGGTTAGATCAGAACAGTGAACAATTGCTGCAAGTGCTGCATTTGGCAAAAGCGCTACAGGGCACTCCGCGGCATCTGTCGATCCACGTGGGAGGCTTCGTATTGTCGGCCAAGCCTTTGTATGAAGTGGCCCCGGTTGAACCCGGCCGTATGGAAGGGCGCACCGTCATTCCGTGGGATAAGGACGATCTGGAAGCGCTAGGATTTTTCAAAATTGATGTACTGGGGTTGGGCATGCTGACTGCGGTGCGCAAAGCATTGGCACTCATTCATCCCCTGGACTCGTCCCTTGACTGTGCTCGGGATTCGCTCAGGGCTGGGCCTTGTGACACGCTGCCTTGTGACACGCTACCTTTTGACCCAATTGACGCGTTGGCACGCGTGCCTGGGGAAGATCCAGCGGCGTACATGTTGGCGTGTAAAGCTGACACCATCGGCGTTTTCCAAATTGAAAGCCGGGCACAGATGGCCATGTTGCCCAGATTGCGCCCGCAATGCTTTTACGATCTGGTGATCGAAGTTGCGCTGGTGCGCCCGGGGCCCATTCAAGGGGGGATGGTGCACCCGTACTTACGACGCAGGAATGGTGAGGAGGAGATCAACGCACCGCACCCCGATTTGTGGCCTATTTTAGAGCGCACCTTGGGGGTGCCGTTGTTCCAAGAGCAAGTGATGCAGTTAGCAATTGTAGGGGCCGGATACAGCGGAGGGCAGGCGGATCAATTGCGACGCGATATGGCCGCATGGAAGAAAACAGGGCGCTTGCTGCGACATCGCGAGAGATTGCTGCAAGGCTTTAAGCAGAAAGGCATTGCCGAAGAATTTGCCGAGCGACTCTTTGAACAGATCAAAGGCTTTGGCGATTACGGTTTCCCGGAATCCCACGCGGCGTCGTTTGCGTTGTTGGCGTACATTTCGCTCTGGCTCAAAGCGCATTTCCCGGCTCATTTTGCCTGCGCATTGCTCAATTCGCAGCCGATGGGCTTCTATTCGTCGCGCGTGTTGGTGAGCGACGCGGTACAACATGGAGTGACGGTTAAACCGCTGCACGTCAATCACAGTGACTGGGATTGTACGCTCGAAGATGGGGCATTGCGGCTGGGGTTTCGGGTGCTCAAGTGCCTGAGTCAAAGTGCAGCGAAGCAGATCATCGCTGCACGACAAGAAGGACAGTTCGCCGATCTCGACGATTTTGTATGGCGAACCCGAATCCCAAGAAATCAACAAGAGGCGTTGGCGGAGGCGGGCGCATTTGAAGGGCTCAGCCCTTCGCGACGGCAAGCGCTGTGGGGAATCCGGGCGCCTCGTGTGACTGGGCTGTTCACTGGGGTTGCCGCCCGAGAAGCCACAATTCGACTGCGCCCGATGGATAAGGTGGAAACGCTGATGGTCGATTATCAGCGCACCGGGATTTCAATTGCCGATCACCCCATGCGGCATTTGCGCACCCAGCTCGCGAAGCGCAAGGTGATACCGGCCCGCGATTTGAAGAATATTGGAAATGGGGCTCAGGTAAGTGTGGCGGGCCTAGTGCAGGCGCGTCAGCGGCCAGGAACAGCCAGCGGCGTGGTTTTCATCACTTTGGAAGATGAAACGGGGGTGAGTAACCTGGTGCTCTGGTCCTCGATTTTTGAGCGATTCCGCCCTATTGCGCAGCATGCAATGTTGATGTTGGCGAAGGGGCGCCTGGAGTTGCAGGTAACTGCAATGAAGCCAGGGGAAGTGGGGGAAGCTACTCCGGTGATTCACGTGATTGTGCAGGAGCTGGAGCGTTTGGAGCTGCCGGGCGGCACAATGGCCGTCACCTCTCGAGATTTCCATTGAGCCGTACGATTTCTAGCAACTGAGATCGCTCCCGGCCCGAGTACCCCGCGTTCCAACCCTAACACGAGGTCACATGACTCATTTTCAATC
>DATJEQ010000407.1:0-17148 GCA_035496495.1 Polyangiaceae bacterium | reverse complement strand
AAGTGTTGAAGAATCAGCGGTGAGCAAAATCACGCATTCTGAAATCCTACCACCACCACAGTACGCCCCAAGTCGCACGACGGATGCCGGAGTAACCCGCAAATTTGCGACAAATCCACCCGCCGAAAGGCCTCCAACACCCCCTGTGCATGCCCCCATCGCCGCCGTTCCTTCAGCGGTGCCCGATCACGCAGCATCCAATGATTCCCCTTCACCTGACGATCTACGCCTCGCCAGGCGTCAGGTGAGCATCGTGGTTTACGGAGCGAGTTGGTGTCCATCATGCCGCAAGGCGCGAGCCTATCTGCAGAGCGAAAAGATTTCCTTTGAGGATCGCGACGTCGACAACGACTCGGCCGCCAATAAACGCCTCAATGAACTCAACCCCAATCACACCATTCCCACCTTCGACATCGACGGCACCACGCTCACCCGCTGGTCACCCGCAAGCCTGCAAAGCGCGATCAATAGAGCCGCCCTCGCCCGCTGGCGCCGCAACCAAGGCTGACCCTAGCCCCCGTCGCCGGGCCCTGACTTCGCATCTCCACTCGCATCGCGCAGGCTCGCGTCACCCGCCGCAGCCGCGTCCCTCAAGCTGGCATCGCGACTGGCGTCGTTCTGACTGGCATCCCCACTGGCGTCTGCAGATGCGTCGGTGCTGGTGCTCGCATCAGTGCTCGCGTCAGATGGAAAAGGCAATTGGTTACCATCTCCATGGGCGCACGTCCCCGCAAGCGGAAACGACCCGGGTGGGCAATCGAAGCCGGGGCCGCCGTTACCGTCACCATGGGCGCACGCCCCCGCAAGCGGAAACGACCCGGGTGGGCAAGGAGCAGCGTCGCCGCTCATGCCGGCGTCGTACTCGCCCGGACCATTGATGCCGTGTGACGACGAGGAGCACGCGTAAACCGCCAACATGCTCAACAGCACGATCACGGTCAGCTCTTGAACCTGACTCTCCGTGCGGCGAAAGCGATGCACGAGTCCACTGTAGCGCCTTGGCACACGCTGTCTAGCTCCGCTCTGCACATTTCATGGGCACACTGTGCACCCCAATGTGCTTATCGCTCACATTCAGGATCTGCGAATGGGCCGCTCCGTGAATTTAGCCTGCGTCGTTCAACGCCGCGTCGCTCAAGCTGGCGTCGTTGGCGGCGTCGGTCTGACCCGCATCCCCACTTGCGTGTGCAGATGCGTCGGAACCGTTGCTCGCGTCAGGACTCGCGTCAGGCATCATCATGACATCGCAGATCCAATAAGATCCTTGACCAAGGAAGAAGCCCGCAGCGCCCCCTTGAGAAAAATGACCGGGGCATGGGGCACCATCGTAGCCCGTCATGAATCCACCAACCCCGGTCGGCGAAGCATCGCTAGGGCCCGCGCCGTCGCTGGCGTTGAAGCCACCGATTCCGGTCGGCATCCCATCGCTGGGGCCCGCGCCGTCGCTGGCGAAGTGTCCACCGGAGCTGCCGTCGCCCGCCACCACCTGCGAACCCCCTGTCCCCCCTGCGCCGCTCCCGTTGTTGTCGTGTGACGACGACGAACACGCGTAAACAGCCAGTAGGCTCAACAACACAACAACGGTCATCTCCTGAACTTGGGTCTCTGTGCGGCGGAAGCGATGCATGAGTCCACAGTAGCGCCCTGGCGTTAGCTGTCTAGATCTGAGGTGCACATTTCATAGCGGTAGTGCGCACCTCAATGTGCATATCTCTCATAGTTGAGATGGGGAGATATCTGGGGGAATTCCCGATTTCTTGAAGGGGCGCGCGAAGACGCACACCAGCACCAGCGAGAACACCAAGTACAGCACAGCCAAGGCGAAAAATCGATCGTCGAAGGCTAGGGTCTGCAAGCTGAGCAGCTGCCCGGCGGCTGCCAATCCAATGTACGGCAGCTGCAACGCGGGGCGCGCGAGGCACACGGGGGCCGCGATCAGCCACAGTGAGAAATAGTACGACGACGGATCCGTACACACCATGATCAGAAGCAACGATAGACACGCCGCGAGCCAGGGCGTTCGCAGTTGCCAGATGGTCCGTGCAAAGTAGGCCAGCAACAGGGCGACCATCAGCCAATAAACGGCGGCGTATCGCGCGAAGCGAGCCGTGCGCAAATCCGACCAAACCTTTCCCGGATCCAGTGCGGCGGGCTGCCAATGCCCTTCCATGCGAGTGCCGGGAGAGTACTCGATCAACGTGCGCAAGCTCATGTGGTTGCTGATTGCGCTCTGTGCGTGGGCATGGATCCGCTCAGCGAAGGCAACCCAAGTATGACTCGACGAGCCAGCGACCCAGGTTGCAGGGACGAGCAACGCCGTGCACACGATCGCCCCTGCCATCATGCGGCGAAACTGCGTTGAAAGATTTCGCTTCCGCCAAAGCTGCGAAATCATGAGCACCGCAATGCCGCTCCACAGCAACGCCGGGAACAGACGCAACCAAGCCGCCCACGTCAAGGCGAATCCGGCAGCGAACGGCCGCCGCTTGCGCAAGCATGCGACCGCTATCACGCACAGCAGCAACCAATCTTGTCGTAAGAACGCTCCACCCGTCCAAGCAAACGTACTCGGCGCTTGCGTACCCCAAAAGACAGTCGCTAGCACCGCACTGCGCGCACCAAATCCCCACCACAGCGCGGCGACTGCAGCGACCATCAACACCGGATCAATCCAAGCGAGGCGACTCAATGATTGATCGCTGACTTCGGTGTGAGCCGTGAGCGCATGCCCCACCAACGTCCAAACGGGCGATGGGTTGTAACCGTGATCGAGTTGCATGCTTTCCCAAAATGGCTGACTACCAGACAGCTGTCGGAAGGCGGCAACGTCCTGCTTGAACTCCTGCCAGCGTGCGGCAGCAAAATGTGCAGTGCAATCCTCGGGATGCTCCAACGCGCTGCGTGCAAACACCACGGAGTCGTCAACGAGGTTGCGCATGCGGCGCTTCTCCACGCGGGCGCGATTCCCCGTTTCCGCGTCGGCGATCGCCGTACAGGAATACAGTCGCGTGTATTCGAGCTCCGGTGCGTACTTTGACCCCAGGAAATAATGGAACATCTCCCAGCGGTGATAGAATGTGGGCCCCGGCAATTGTAGAAAGTGCAGGTATGTCGCGATCGAAGCCAACGCGAGCAATACGCCGATAGTGCGTTTGGCAGACCTTGAGGGGGCTCTTCGCGCCTTGCGCTCAGCGTAGAGTAAGAACACCGTGAGCAGCGCAATTCCCGCTGAAATGGCCGCGATCTGTTGCTCCGTCACTTCGGGCCCTCGTCGTAGCCGCGAGGGCGGTATTGTTTGTCGACCCCGCCGTTGTCGCTGCCGTGAGCGAGCGTGTCCGTGGCCAGATAATCGAGCCAGGAATCCGGGAACTGTTCAGCGAGATCTTCCAGCTCTGCCTGGTGATTTTTGAACTCGTCTTGGTCCCACAAGCACTGTAAGCCGAGCGCGATCAGATTTGGATCATTGGGGGCCAGTTCGAAGCCTCGCCTGTAATGGGGCCAGGCCTCTTTTGCGCGCTGCATGCGGCACAAAGCGTCGCCATAATACACGTGCGCCATCGGCCATTGAGGTGCAAGCTGCATGGCTTGTCCGGTTTCTGCCAACCGTGTGGCGAGATCACCGCGCGCGCCCACCATCACGCCATAATTCAAATGCCCCTTGGCGCTGTTGGGTTGTGCTTTGACCACAGAGTGCCAGAAATCGACGTCGCTGTTGTAATCCAAAGCGTGCAGGCGCGCCCTCGATCCCTGAAATCCGAGAAAGATCAGGCCCACAAACATCCCAATTCTCAAAGAACCCAGCCTCCACTGTGTTTGCACGAGGCGAGTGAGGGCACAGGCGACCAGCAACGAGGTACCGATCACCGGGAGATACCAGAATCGCTCAGCGCGGATGACGGGCAACAACACGGCAATGTTCGACTGCGGAAAATAGCCAACGGGGATGATCCCCAGCGCCAAGGCCGACAACGCCACAACCCCAGGCCAACTGCGCCCTTTGTAAGCTTGCCAGAGCGAGCCAACGCCGGTGAGCAGTGAGGCCACCGCCGGCAACGCGAACAGCGCGGCACCCAGGCCCGCAGTGAATGAAAACGCGGAACGCTCGGGTAACTCCGCGGCGTAAGAATAATCGCCACTCAATGTTGCAGGGAACAGCACTTGACCCAAACCACTCAGGTAAATGCGCATCGCGGTCGCCACGCGCTGCGGCCAGGGCACGCCGATCAGTGGATTGTTAACTGGATCTTGCGGCAACTTCGGTTGAGCGAACCACACTTGGAAATCGTGGAATAGCCGCACGGACCAAGTGCAATCCGCCGGCAACGGACGCAACAACGCCTCGTCAATGGGACTTGGAAAGAATCGCTTGCGCACCTGCACGTAGAAGATCACCGCTGTGGCACTGACAATCAACGCCACCAAAGCGCGCAGCACTGCGCGGGAACGCTGGTGTAGCAACGGGCCAGAAAGCAGCGCCGCCCAGGGAAGAATTGCCACAACGACCAAACTGCTTTCTTTGGAGAACATGGCCATGCTGGACGCCAAGAACGCGGCAACCGCCATGGCGGGCAATGGCAAACTCAAAGCCGCAATCGCCAACAAAATCCCAACACCGGAAAGCACATCCGCAAGGCCCACGGCGCCGCTCACTGTTTCCGTCAGAACCGCGGCGGACACAAAGCAGCCGCCAGAGAGCCACGCCACGACGTCATTCTTCGTCCAGCGCCAAGCGATACAGCACAGCAATGCCGCATTCAGCGCGTGGAGGATCACATTGAGTGCGTGCGGCACCCAAGGGTGGCTGTGAATGGCCCACAGCCCACGCCATAATAGATTCGGCAACGGTCGATACGAGCCAATGCTGCGCTCAGCTGGGAGGCCCCAAAAATCCCGCTCTAGCAACTGCCACACCGCGAGCTTCTGTCCATTGACGTACGGGTTCGCGAGCAGCGCTTCTTGTTCGTCGAAAATTGAATTGCTGAACGGACTGCGCACATACAGCACCGCGCTGACGAGCAAGAACAGCGCAAACGCAATACCGAACGTGGGCGGCTTTTGTAACGACCGCAGCACCAATCCCAAAGCCCGCCTCAAGCGCGACACCCGCAGACAATACTGCAAATCCCGCGCAGAAGGTGTAGTGTGCCGCGCCACCTGGGCGGCGAGCAATGAGCGGCAATTCCCCTTCTTTCGCGGGCTACAGCGCCGTTAAGCCACTGGCTTCGGACCCAGTGGCGACGCTGCACACCGCGCTGCACGACGCCGTGGGGCGCAAGGTGGTGATCAAGACCCTGAGCTCCGGAGTGCTTCCGGATTCGCCCTTCGCTCAGAACCTCGAACGCGAGGCCGCCATTTTGGCAAGCCTGAATCATCCGAACATCATCGCGTTGTACGATTTGCAGCGCACCGCTGGCATGCCCTGGATGGTGCGCGAGTGGGTCGACGGATTCACTTTAGAGCAAATCCTGGCACGGCTCGGGCATTGCTCGGCGTTGCTAACCGCCGCGGTTGCAACTCAGCTGGCCAGCGCCTTGGCGCATGCACACGACAATGGGATCATTCACCGCTGTATCAAGCCTAGCTGTATTCTTATTAGCAAAGAGGGCACGCTGAAGTTGACCGGCTTTTCTGGGGCGGATGGTAAGCGGGCGCTGCGCATTCCAGAATTGATTGAGGCCCAAGCGGGCCTGACTACGCCGTCGTACCGTTCGCCTGAAAGTGCTTTGGGCGAGCCGGCAGCACCCGGCAGCGACGTATTCGCAGTGGGTGTCATTTTGTATCAAATGCTCACCGGCCAATTGCCAGAAACCAACGTGGGGCCAACGCTGTGGCACCCCGCTCAAGCAATAATCACACCGCGCAAGTCGCTGCATGGGTTCGCAGCCCCGCTTCAGCTCGAAGAGCTCACCCTGAAATGCATCGCAAAGGAAAGGGCAGATCGTTTCAGCTCCGCCCGCCAATTGCACGACGCGCTGCGCGCCACACTGGCCCAGTTGTGTACTTCTGATCCGGAAGCAACCGTTCGCGCGGAATTGCAGAAAGCTCGCCTGATCGCTCAAGGGGCCGCATTGCCATCGACGCGTCCGTTGCCCCGCTCAACGGGCATATCAAAACGCATGCGCTTAGTGGGAATGGGCGTTACGGCATTGCTTATTACCACCCTCGCGTTGCTGCTGATCGGTCGCAGCATCGTTCGTTCAAATAGCGCGCCGACTACAAGTAGTGTCGACGGCAAGCAGAACCTGGCCCAGGTGCGAGTGTTGGTGCAACCGTGGGCCCACGTGTACGTCAATGGCCAGTACGTCGATGATACGCCGTTCGCCGAGCCCATCCTGCTGCCCGCAGGCACTCACATGTTTCGATTGGTACACCCCAATGCGCCCGCCGAGCAGCGGCAGGTCAGCGTCGCTTGGGGTGAATCTATCACCCTTGAGGTGCACATGAACATTCCCGCCAAGGTCCTCACTAAGAGCTCCGCTTCGCCCAGCGCCGCCGCGAGCGCTGCGGATCCGGGCCCTTAGTCGTACCAAGTTGGTCAGCGGGTTGCCGCAACAGCAACCGGAGCGGAGCGCCAATGCTGCCGCTCTTCGGTGAAGATGCGGGCCAAGCGCTTCTGCTCCTGCACAAACGCTGCATAGTTCCGCGGCACCCGCGTATCGCTGAGAAATCGTTGCATCACGTGAAGCGCTGCTTCGGCGTCGTCTGTGGCGCGGTGCGCCCTGGCAATTTCAATACCCAAGCGTTGAGCGACTTCGCCCAGGCTCTTGCCTTTTTCGTCCTTCTGCAGCTCGCGCGCCCACACTAAGGGATCCACCCACTCGATCCCTTTGCGCACCGCAGGCGGCGGGCTCTGCAAGGGTACCCCGGCGCGCGCAAGCTCAGAAATCAGAAAATTACGGTCGAATTCCGCGTTGTAGGCCATGGGTAAGAGGCCCTGAAGCAATGCGAGCAACTCCGGTGCGATGGCGTCAAATGACGGTTTGTCCTGCACGTGTTCATCGCGAATGCCATGCACGCCGGAGGCTTCTTCAGAAATCGGGCGGCCCGGATTTACCAACCAGGAATGACGTGCCTCCAAAACGCCTTTGCGCCAAATCACACAGGCAATTTCTACAATTCGATCCGCCGCAGGGTCACGCCCCGTTGTTTCCACATCGATCGAAACCAAGGACAGTGAGGCCGTCTCGGTGCTGCCATCGATTTCTTCCGCTAAGCCAGAAGCCACCACACGCAGCAGGTGAGCAATCCCCGGGTAATGTCGCCCCGTGGGGAAGCACCCGCCGCCGTCGTGATTGGCTCGCATGCGCTTAGGCTCACTTGGAGCCGGCGGCAGCTTGACTACTGGGTGTAGCCGATGCGGCCGGCGCCGCTTTCTCTGCCACATCAGTGCCGGTCAGCATGCGCACTTCGAGCTTGAGCCAATCGTCGAGATCTTCTTCCAAATTAAACGCTTCAATTTCGAACCGACGCCCATTGATGATGATCAAGGGAGTGCCTTTTAGACCTAATTTCTCGGCTTCCTTGCGATCTTTGGCCACGACGTCGGCCGTCGCTTCGCTGTCCATATCGGCAACGAATTTCTTTTCGTCCAACCCCAGTTCGTGAGCGAAACGCAGCAAATTCTTGCGCTCTAGCGCTTGCTGATTCGCGAACAACTTAGCGTGCATCTCCCAGAACTTGCCCTGATTCTGCGCCGCCACACCTGCGCGCGCCGCGAGCTCGGCGTACTGATGGCTGGCAAGCGGGTAATTCTTGAACACCAAGCGCACGTTGGGTTTGAATTTCTCCAGCTCTTCTTTGAGCTTGGGTTGCGCCGCGCCGCAGAACGGGCATTCGAAATCCGCCCATTCAACCACGGTGACCGCCGCGTCCGCCGGCCCCTCAAAAGGCGCGTTACCCAAATCAATGGGCTTTACTTCCTCAGGCGCGAAGCGGAAGCGGAACGCCGTTTCCACCTGTGTCTTGCTCTTGCCTTGCTTGACTTGATTGAGCAGAAAGTTAGCGGCCGGCAGACACGCGTCGCAGTGACGCTTCTCGCGCACGCACTGGGCCAAACTGACCGGCTGATCCGCGCACGGGGCAAGCAGCTCGCTCACATGATCCGACCACTGCTCTTGTTCGCGCGCCGTCAACGCGGAGCTGTCGACCCCCGCCAACTTGACCGGCCTGCCCGGCTCGGCCGCTTGGGGATCCTTGGTGCCCTCGGCCGGTGCCCGATTGCACATGACGTTGAGATTCAGGACGCTCAGCGCCAAAATTGCGGTCTTGGCTCGCCAGTGGCTCATTGTATCAGGGTAGCCTTTCTGCCCTGGCGTCCGCAATCCGTCAACGGGCGCGGCCCGCTGCCCGGTTATTCCTGCCAAGCGGGTACGATTGCGGGCCAAGCTGGGGTAATGCAGTAGCCAATGCCCCAAACCCCAGAACCCTCCCGCGTCAGTCCCGCGGGGGCCCCGCGCACTGTTCGGCATGTGCTTGCGGTGGGCGGGGGACGCGGGGGTGTGGGGTCGAGCGTACTGGTGGTGAACCTCGCGGTTTACCTGGCGCAGCTGGGGCGGCGGGTGGTGTTGGTCGACGCGGACAGCGCCGGGGGCGAGTTGCACACGATGCTCGGCATGGAGCCTGCGCAGCTGTGGGCGAGCGCCGAGCGGGAGCCTGAGGACGATCTGACGCTGCATTCGTTGGAAACGCCGGTTCCCGGGCTGCTGTTGCTGCCCCAACTGTATGCAACCGGTTCAACCGTGCCGCTGCGGCCAGGGCGCAAGCCGCGTTGGGCAAGAAAACTCCGCCAGCTCGATGCGGACTACGTGCTGCTGGATCTGGGGCAAGGCACCAGCCCGGCTACGCTGGATCTGTTCTTGGGCGCCGACTTGCGCATCTGTGTCACGTCCCCCGAGCCACCCAGCGTGGAGGCCACATATCGCTTTGCGTGCGCCGCGTTCCACCGTCGCATCCGTCGTCAGCTACTACGCGATCGATTCAAGCTGCGTCTAGTGGCCCGCGCGCAGGCCGAGCTACCCCCACTGTGTGCGCCCGCCACCGTGGTCGCGACGCTAGCGCGCTACGACACCGCCTTGGCGGAGATGGCGCAAACAGAGTTGCAGCGCTTGCGAATCAAGTTGGTCGTCAACCAAGTGCGGCTGCGCAGCGACGGCGAGCTGGGGTTGGCCATCGCTGACATGGCGAAAAAATACTTGGGGGTGCAATACGACCCTGTGGGCAACATTGAGCAAGACGACGCCGTGTGGCTCAGCGTCGTGCGCCGCAAGCCGTTGCTCATCGACAGCCCTACCAGCAAAAGCGCTCGCAACGTCGAACGCATTGCACGCCGACTGGTAGCGCTCACTCAGTCGCGTGAACCCGAGCGATTCGACGAAACGCACTCGCTGATCGGTCAAAGCCCAACGTTGTACGACGTGCTGTTCACTCACTTGGGCGCCAGCGACGAGGAATTGCGGCGAGCTTACAAAAGGCAGCGCGAGATCTATCAGGAAGGCAGCTTGCCGCTCACGTCGCTGCTCAGCGCTGAAGAATTGCAACGTGAACAGGCGCGCATTGACGAAGCGCACGACACCCTGCTCGATTCGCTCAAGCGCAAAGCCTACGACAAATCCACCTTCCCCACGGCCACCAACGAGGCGCCGCAGAAACGGCCCATCGATCAGGCACTGGAAGCCGAGCGTGCGCTGCTGCGCGAAGAATTAGCCAAAGAAATCACGGCCGAGACGGAATTCACCGGCAATATGTTGCGCAAAGTGCGCGAAGCTCAAGGGGTCGAGCTCGCCGACATTGCCACCATTACGAAGATCTCCGCTTCGCACCTGACCGCGCTGGAAGAGGAGGATTTCCCCTCTTTGCCCGCAGTGGTGTACGTGCGGGGGTTCGTGCAGCAGCTAGCCAAGTTCCTTCAGCTCGATCCCACGCAGGTCTCACGCAGCTACTTGCGCCGCTTGCGTAATTGGCGCGCAAGTCAGGGTGACACTGCTCCTTGAGCCTCACGCGAGCGCGCCGCACGTGTTGCTGAACCTAAAACGCTGGGCCAAGGGCCACTGGGTCAAAGGTCGCTACGTTGGCCAATCCGAAAGGGACTGGTTGTTCACCGGTTTGATCTGCTTGCTCGGAGCCCTGCCCCGCCTCTACGCGGCGTTATACTGGGCACGCGAGCCTGTGTGGGACGCGCACTACTATCATTTCGGTGCGCAGCGCATCGCACAAGGGCTGGGCTACTCCGAAGATGTGTGGGTCAATGGAGCACTGGTCTGGCGCCCGTGGTGCCATTACCCGGTGGGTTACAGCGCCGTTTTGGGGGGCGTGTATTGGTTGTTCGGCAGTGGTCAGTGGGTAGGTCCGCTGTTCAACGCCTTGATCGGAACTGTGACGATCGGTGTCGTGCATCGCCTGGCGCGACAATTCTTGTCGGCGAATCGCAGCCGCGCCGCGGCACTGCTCACCGCGGTGCACCCCGGCCTGATCGCCTACAGCGCAGTGCTGATGACCGAACCCTTGGCTGCATTGTTGTTGTTGCTCACTGCCCAAGCGGCGCTGTTCTGGCGCGGGCGATCCGCAGCCGCTCGCGCGGGTGTATTGGTGGGTATTGGCGCGCTGGTGCGGCCGCCCTCCGTGTTGGCGCTATTGGCCATGGTGGCCAGTGGTGGGCGGACGTTGAAAGAGAATATGAAGTTCGCGCTCATTGCCGGCGCCGTCGCCCTGGCGACATTGGCTCCCTGGGCCGCTCGCAATTGTCGCGTGATGGACGGCTGCGCTTTGATCAGCACCAACGGCGGCTGGAATCTGGCCATTGGTGCCCTCACCCCCACAGGGCGCTTTCACACATTGCGCGCCGAAGACGGCTGCAAAATCGTCACTGGTCAAGTGCAGCAAGATCGCTGCTGGGCACAAATTGGGATGCAAACGATCCTGAGCGATCCCTTCAAATGGCTGGGCAAGATCCCAGCGAAATTAGAGCAAACTTTCAGCCACGAGTCCTTCGCCGTAGCGTACTTGCATGAAGCCAATCCGAGTTTGTGGCCTGAGCAAGAGGTGGAAGATTGGCGAGTGGGGCTCAGTTGCTTCCACTTGCTGTTGCTGACGGTTGCAGCACTTGCAACCCTGGGCCTTCCGCGCGCACAAGACCGCAAGGTGTTGATGACTCAGCTGGGGCTTGGTGTATCGTTGCTTGGCTTTGTGGGCTACGCGGTGCTCACCGACGATCACCCGCTGTACTGGCTTTCGGTATTGATTCCGCTCGTTGGCCTCCTACCGCTGCCGGGCGCTCCCACAAGAGAAGCGTTGGAGCGCTATTTGTATCTCAGCTTGGCCCTCACCGCGCTCACCAGCGCGGTATTCTTCGGTGAAGATCGCTACCACATCGTGATCTCGCCGGTACTCTGTTTGCTCGCTGCGGCCGCGTTACGGCCCAGCGGTGCCCGTGCGACAAAAGCAGCCGCATAAGGCTTGCGGCGCGGCCACGGGCCGTTAAAGTGGCGGCTGTCCATGCGCGGTTTAGTTCTCTGCTTGTGCGGCGTGCTGTTCACGCTGAGCGTTGCGGGTCAAGCGCAAGCATTCCCGCACATTGTAAAACAGGGTGAAACACTTGCTGGCTTGGCCGAGGAAATGTACGGCGCGGTGCAGCTGGAGCGCGTACTCGTCGCGGCGAATAGCCTCGTGGGGGCCAACGCCTCACCCATTGTGCCCGGCATGGTGATCGAAATTCCGGCGCCCAGCCATTACCGAACCCAAGCGGGTGACACCTTTGCCGGCATTGCGACGGATCGCTTGGGGGCGCCCAACCGCGCCGAATTCTTGGCGGAGGTCAATCGCACCAAGCCGTGGCTGCAGCCAGATCCCGCAACACTCCTGATTGTTCCGTACAACTTGCGCGTCGTCTGCTCGGCCGACGACACGCTGAGCGGCCTCGCCTATAAGTTCTTGGGCGATCGCAAGAAGACCTGGGCGCTGGATCAATACAATGGGCTGAAGGGCCGCGCCTTGCACCCAGGCGACACGGTGTTGATCCCCCTGGTGGATCTGCCGCTCACTGAGGCCGGAAAGAAAGCCGCGCTGGGCGCCGAAGCCGTGCAGCAGAGCCAAGCGTTGGGCGAAAGCCGCGAAATTCAACTGACTGCTTCCGCGCTGCTGCCCAAGTTAGCCGGTGATGTGCGCAACGGCCGCTACATTGAGGCCGTGGTGAAAGGAGTGGGGATACTGCAAAACGGGCAACTGTCGCACTCACAAACCGGGATCATCAATCGGCAGCTGCTGGAAGCCTACGTAGCGTTGGGCGCGAAAGGGCGCGCAGCAGATTCGTGCCAGGCCTGGCTCGATAACGACCCCACGGCGGTGTTGGATCCGGTCTCGCTCAGCCCGAAGATTTTGGCCGCGTGCGCAGCAGCCAAAGCCACCGCGCCCGCTCACCCCTGATGGCCAACATTCGACAAGCCCGTATCGATTGGGGCCAATTGGCCTCTTTGAAGCTACGTGCGCGCACCGTGGCAGACGGAGTGCTTTCCAGTGTCCACCGCAGTAACCGTCATGGAGCGGGTGTCGAATTTGGGGGCCACAGGGACTACGTGCCCGGTGACGATCTGAGATTCTTGGATCGGCGAGTGTTGATGCGACACGGCAAGCTCATTGTGCGCCTGTTTGAAACGGAAACGGAACGCGCGCTCAACTTGGTCGTCGATGCGACAGGCTCTATGGGGTATCAAAGTGCTCAAGCGCAAGAATCGAAGCTGAGCTTTGCGGCCCTGTTGGCCGCTGCGCTGGCGCGGGTGGCATTGCGCGAAGGTGACATCGTTTCTCTGGATTGGCTTGCGGGTGAGCGGTGTCACCCCATGGCCCCGATGGGCGGCGCGGCTACCTTCGATCGATTGATCGACGCGCTAGAAAATGTGCAGAGCAGTCACGGTGAATCTATCGATGGCCCGCGTTTCGAAGGGTTAGTCGATCGACTCGATCGCCGTGGCCGTCGCGGAGCGGTCGTGGTGTTCATCAGCGATCTGCTGGATCTGCCCGAGCGAGCCGCCGATGGGTTTGCGCGCCTGGCCAGTCGTGGCCGTGTGCCCATCGCACTGCGCGTGCTCGATCCGATGGAGCGCAATTTTTCCTTCAAGGGCCCGGTGCGACTGCGCGCGAGCGAAGCACCTCTGATCGTGGAAACCGATCCTGAGCAGGTGCGCGAACGCTATTTGGCTGCGCTGCGGGCGAGCAAAGATCGCTGGTCGGAGCCGCTGCTCGCGGTGGGCGGCCAAGTCGTCGATTGCACGACAACTGACGACCCAGTGCAGGTGTTGCTCGCTGTCCTACAGGCGGCGATGGGTAAGTTGCCATGAGCTTTGTCACTTCGCTGGCGCTGGCGGTTGGCTTGCTGGTTTTGCTGCCCTTGCTGGCGCACATGCTGCGCCGAGGAAAGACGCAGGAATTCGAGTTCCCCGCAGCGCTGTTGGTGCCCGTGCAGACAGTGACCTCACGCCGGCGCAGCCGCGTTGAAGATCGGGTGCTGCTCGCGCTGCGTGCGTTGTCGATCGTGGCGCTGGCGGTACTGGGCGCAACGCCGCTTTCGCGCTGCTCGCGATTGAGCGTCGAGCGGCCAGCGGGTGCATCGGTAGCGTTGGCGCTGGTGATCGACGATTCCCACAGCATGCGTTCACGTACAAGCAGTGGGCAACGCTGGGATCTAGCCTTGAACGGGGCACAACAATTGCTCTCCTCAGCACGAACGGGTGATGCCATCGCAATCGTGCAAGCTGGGCTTCCGGCGCGTGTGGCCCTGAGCCCGACCACGGATTTGGCAGCAGTGCGTCAGACGATATCGCAATTGCATGTGACGGATCGAAGCACAGATCTGGGCAATGCCGTGCGCCTTGCTCAATCCTTACTCACCGGGTTACCGCAGCCGACCAAGCGCGTCCTCGTGCTGAGCGATCTTGCCGATAATTTGTGGGACAATGGCAATATCGCGGTATCGGCGCCGCTGCAGCCGTTGCGCGAGCCCGCCGACAACTGCGCCATCACCCAAGCGGTGCAACAAGGGCAATCGATCGCGCTCACCGTGGCCTGCAATACCGCGCAGGCAGCGCAAGGGCGCAACGTGAGTGTCGCGAGCGTCAGCGGCGATCAAAGCGCGGCAAAAAGCACCGCAGGCGCGCCCGCCCAGGATCCCCCCAAGGAAACCGCCAGTGTTGCGCTGGCGTCCGAAGGTGGAGTGCAAACGCTACAACTGTCCTTGGGTTCGAATGCACCTCAAGCTCAACTCTTGCTCAGTGGAAGCGACAGCTGCGCCGAAGACGATCGCGCGGAAGTGAGTCAACAGTCCAGCGCAACGACGGTGGGCGTCGTAGTCGATCCCGCGCGAGCGGCCGTGATCACGGGAGGCGCCACTGTCGTGGAGCAAGCCTTGGCAGCCGTCAGCGGTCAGGTTGCTGTCCGGCCCTTGGCGCTCGTGCCGGAAACCAGCGACCAGCTGCGGCAATTTGCAACCTTGGTCGTCGACGATCCCAGCGGGTTATCGCCTGAATCACGTGGCGCGATTGAGCAGTGGCTCGCGCGTGGCGGTGTGGCGCTCGGTTTACTTGGGCCTGCAGCACAAGGGTTGCAACTGTCGTCCAGCTTGGAGCCCTTTGCCGCGGGTGGCCACTGGGAAGCGCTGCCCTCACCGATGGGTGCCACTCAGATCTTCACCGATTGGGTGCCTTCCGACCAAGGCGCGCTACAAGCGTTGAGCCGCGCGGGGCGACTGCGGTTGGACGGCGCGGAGCTACCGGGCAGCAACGCTCTGTTACGTTGGGACGACGGAGTACCCCTGATCCTGCAGCGATCTGTGGGCAGTGGCGTGGTGCTCACCGTTGGTCTCCCCGCATCGGTCGACATCAGCGAGCTGGCACTGCGACCGTTGTTCCTCTCGCTCTTCGATCACCTGCTAGCGCTCACTGAAGCACGGCGCGGCCCGAGCAGCAGCATCGTTGCCCAGCCTTGGTATTTTCGCGCCGATGCCAAAGTGGAAATCCAAGGGCCAGCCGGGCCCCTTGCACCCCCGCGCACGCCGATCTCGGAGCAGGGCGCGAGCAATGCAGAGCCCGACAGGGACAGTCGGCCGCTTGTGATCCCGGAGCTCGCCGGACGCTACAGCGTTCGTGTGGACGACCAGAGCCAGCAGCGCGTGGTGAGCCTGGATCCCAATGAGGTAATTCGGACCCCCAGCGAGCCCCCCGACGCACTTGAAACGCGCAGCCTGGGCGCTGGCTCGCAGGTAGATATTTCCAGGGAAATCGCATTGGTGTTACTCGGGCTGCTCACGCTTGAACTCCTTGCCCGTATTCTGTGGCCCGTGCTGCAAAAGCGCACAGCCTGAACCGGGAATCAGGCTCACGTCCCCACTGCAACCGCGTCGGTTGTGGTATGCAGCGCCTCCACCAAGGATTGCCCCATGAAAGCCCTGTCTTCGATTCTTCCCGCCCTGCTCTTTTGCTTCGGCTGTGCTTCGGGCGGCCAATGGGGCCACAGCCCGAGCTACGAACCGCTGGATGAAGAGGAAACGGCGCTGCAAGGCAGTACCGAATACGATCCGGTGATGGCGACGCGGTCGCCCGAGAAATGGAAGAATAAACCCGTTCACCTGTTCGGCATCGTGGTGGGCCGCAAGCCAGCGGAAGGCGGCCTCGCCGATGTGACGCTCAGCATGCGCACCCTAGAGCCGCGCAATCTGTGCGAAGAACACGAAGAGGACAGCTGCCGCGTCACCGTGAGCGAAAGAGAACACGCGCGATTGCACGCGCTGCTCAAGCTGAAGTCGGAGGATGATATTGGGCCAGAGAGTGTCGGCTCGCAGTCGCTGGTGCGCATTGTGGGTGTCATCAATCAAAGCGCGAGCAGCGCCGATGGTTCTCCGGTGATCCAAGTGCGCTATTACCGTCACTGGCCACGCAATTACTACGTGACCACCGCGGCCCGCTCCTTCATGCGGATGTAAATCAAAGATTACGATGTCTGTTCGATCGATCGCTTCCAAAATTGCAGTCCCCGCGCTGGGTTTCTTATTGCTCTCCGGGCGCACTGCGCACGCAACCGTCGTTGAGCGAGTGATCGCTATCATTGAAGAGCACGCGATCCTGCTCAGCGAGCTGCGTCAGCGGGCTAAACCGTTCTTGAATCAATTGCCGCCAGAAGCGGGAGCCCAGCGTGCCGCCGCGACGTCCCAGCTGCTGGCCAGCTTACTGAGTCACATGATCGACGAAGAGATGGAGCACCGCGCAGCGGGTCGCTCGCACGTTACCGTCACCGCGCAAGAAGTGGAGGATGCGCTCGGGCGCGTCGCCCAGCAGAACGGCGTGAGCGTCGAGCAGCTCATCGCCGAAGCCGGGAAGACGGGCCTGGACGCGCCGGCTTACCGCGAGGAAATCCGCCGCCAGCTACTGGAAAGCAAATTGCTCAACTTGAAGGTTCAGGGGCGCATCCGCATCACTGAGGAAGACACCAAAGCGCTCTACCACCGCTTGCAGCTTGAAGCGCGCACAACACTTGAGTTCACTGCGGCGTGGATCAAAGTAGCGGTTCCCCAAGCTGCCAGCACCGAAACGGTTGCGGCCAAGCGCAAAGCGGCTGAGGCGTTGTTCAAGCGTGCAGCCGCAGGCGAGGATTTTGCGGCGCTGGCTCGTGACAATTCGGACGACGCGTTCACGAAACAATCGGGTGGGCAGCTGGGCTCGCTGCACCCCGGGGCGCTGCCGCCCGAAATCGATAAGGCGCTCATCGGTCTAGACGTTGGCGAGGTTGGGGGCCCGGTGCGCGCTCATGGCGATTTCTACGTGCTCAAGTTGCTCACGCGAGCCGCAGAACCGTTACCCAAGTTCAGCGAAGCCGTGGGGGAGCTGCAAAACCGCGCCTACATGGAAAAGCTCGACCAAGCCAAACGGCGCTGGTTAGACGGCCTGCGTAAGCAGTCTCACGTCGAAGTACGACTGTAGCCTCCGTACGTCCCGCTGACAGTTGGGGCCTGTTGCTCGCTTGACAGTTTGTCATTATGAGCAACCGCTAGGCCCCAGAATGCGCCAGAATGGCGCCTCCCAGAGCTGGATTTTGTATGCTTTCTCGAACTCTACAGGGTGTTTGCTCCCTGGCACATTCTGTGCTGAATCTTCGCCAGCCCATGACCTC
>DATJEQ010000406.1:0-3692 GCA_035496495.1 Polyangiaceae bacterium | reverse complement strand
AAGAAAGGTGTCTCAAGCTCCAGGCACCCTTGCTCGGAAAGGTAATTGCGAGTCGCTTGCTGGATCACGTGCCGACGCCGCAAATTGCGTTGCAACGGAGCGCGCCTCAAATCCAAGTAACGGTATTGCAACCGCACCTCTTCGCGCGTTTCGCTCTCGTCTTCCAACTCGAAGGGCGGGGTGTCGGACTTGTTGAAAACTTCCAGATCCAGAACGATGACCTCAATCTCACCGGTCGCCAGGTTGGCATTGGCGGCACTGACTAGCTCGCCTTTCTTCTTGCTGAACTGTTGTCCGCGGCTGCGTACGCGGCCGCGAATGCCAATCACCCACTCGGAGCGCAACGCTTCGCCCTTCTGATGGGCTTCTTTGGCCACCTCGGGGTCGAATACGATTTGGGTGACGCCCTCGCGATCCCGCAAATCAACGAAGATGAGCGAGCCGTGATCGCGGCGCTTTGCCACCCACCCGAACAAGATCACTTCCTTGTCGATGTCGGAAGGCCTCAGGGCCGCACAGTGGTGCGTTCGTTTCAATTCGTCGATGAACTTTGCCACGCTCGCCATCCTTAGGTTGGTTGAGGCCTTGCTTCAGGCAGGGTCGAAGTCGATCCGCGCCGGGGCAGCATTTAGCCCAAAGTTGGGCCGAATGCGCAGGTTTGTGGCAGCCAGAAGGGGTGAATCAAGGCCCCGAAACAGGCTCTCGTTTCGCTTTTTCCTGCGCTGCGGCCGCATTTGGTGTGCCCGTGGTGGTGGCGGCGAGCCGGCTTGCCGTGGCCGGCGCCGGGATCGACGATCTGCAGCTCGTCCGCGGCTTGGGCATGGTGCCAGCGGGGGGTCAGGGGGTCGTCTCCTCCTTGCTGATCCGACTCAGCTCCTTGCTGCCCATCGGGGGCCAGCCGTTGCGCGCAGGATTTGCTGGTGCCCTGGTGCTCGGTGCGGTGGGTTTCCTCTGTTACTGCCTGGCCGAAGCGTTGCTTGGGCTGTCGCGCAGTGCACCGAGGCTCAACGCGCTGATCGCGGTCAGCGCGGCGCTCACCGCAACACTCACCCCCGGGGCGCAGCTGCACGCCTCCACCCTCGATCCGATCACCGTAGCGAGCGCGCTCGCGCTCGTGATCCTGTTTCGTCGTGCCGAACGCATAGAAGATGCCCGGACTTGGCTCGGCATGGGCGCGCTCTTGGCGCTAACCGGCGTGGAGAATTGGGGCGTGGGGCTTGCTGTGCTGTTCGCCACAGCACTGCAATCGTTGGTACGTGGCCGGCTGCCGTCGCGCAAGGCGTTAGCTCTGGTTGGTGTTGGCCTGGGCGTCGTGATGAGCACCTTGCTTGTGATCGCACAAGCGCGTTCGCGCGCGGCTGGCCCCTGGTTGGCAATTGGGTCAGCGGTGGAGCCGATGCATTCAGCGCTCGTTTCTCCGAGCGGAGCCCTGGGCACCTGGCTTCACGACACTGGGCCGCTGGCGCTGCTGATGGCAGCTGCGGGGGCACTGTGGGGTTCATGGCAGCGGCCGCTGCGCGTGATCGCCGCACCGCTGCTGTTGTTCGTGGCATTCGATGCACTGCTGCACGGCGTGGCGAGCCCCATCAGCGCCGACAGTTGTCGGTTGCTTGCGTTGTGCGGGCTTGCGGTGTTGAGCGCGCTGGGCGTGCAATGCGTTCTGTCCTTGGTGCGCAGATTGCGGCTGCCTTTTGCCGAGCCTGTATCGGTGTTGTTGGTCGCCTTCCACCTCACATTGGCTTGCTCCGCGATGGAGAATTCACAACAAACTCCCACCAACGCAGCAGCGTCAGAAGCGTGGACAGACGAAACCTTGGGGCGTTTGCCGCCAATGAGCTTGTTGTTGGTGCAAGATCCCGACACCGCTTGGCGCGCTTGGGCTGCGCGCATGGTCAAAGGAGAGCGGCCCGACGTAGTGGTCGTGCCGATGTCGCTGATTGGGGACAAAGCGCTCGCCGGCAAATTGCTAGCGGCTGAACCGAATCTCGCGCCGCTGATCCGCGACATCAGCGTCAGTGGCCGTCCCAGCGAATACTCGCTCTCGCTCCTGGCCGACGCCCGTCCGCTGTTCGTCGATTTGGATCCCCACTGGGATCACCGGTTGCTCCAGCACTTAGCCCCCGCTGCGCTTTGGTTGCGATTTTCAGCCCATCCCCAAGGCCGTTCGGATCGAGCTCGCGCCCTGATTGAAGCCCGCGGCGCAACCAGCCGTGTGCTGCGCGCGCTGAGCGCCGGTGCTTCGGATTCCGAGCCAACAATTCGCCAAGCCCTGACCACGCGCATCCGCGAACAAGCCGTGCTCTTGGCCTCACTGGGTGACAAAGAAAATGCGCAACTGTCGTTGAGCGATTTGGATCGCATCGCCCCAGCAGATGCCGTGGGCGCCCAGTTGAAAAATCAACTGAACGCGAACAAAGTCAACGTGGTCGGCCTGCTAAACTAGAAACGCCGCTCGACGACTGAGCGCCGCTCAATTCGAGCGCTTTACCGGGCGGAAGGGCTGCAGGAACCCGGCTAGGCTGCTGGGGTTGCGGGTTTGTAGGTACAATTTGCCGTGGCCTTTGAAGTCGCACACCAGGCCTTCACCGCTGAAGAATAGACCTTTGAAGCCGTTGAACGGGCGCACGCTGTAGTTGACGCCTTCGCTGAAGCCTACGATGTGCCCGGTATCTGCGGTGTAGCCAGCAGCGCCGATTTCCACTTCGTGGATTGCGCCGTAGCTCGCATAGAACAGACGGCCTGGGCCGGTGATCTTCAGCATGAAAAACCCCACACCACTGAAGAACGATTTCACTCCGCCCCACTTAGTGTCGAGCTTCAGCTCTTGCCCCACGTGCGCGACGTACGCGCCGCTCTGCAGGAAGAAACTCTGACCTGCGGCAAGCTCGATCATCTTCAGATCGCCTTCCGGCGCGGGCGCCAAGTACAGCTCCTGCCCGGCGGCGCTTGCGCTGAAGGTGTTTTGAAAGATCGATTCGCCGCCCAAGAGTTTGCGCTTAGCAGCCGCGAGCAGGCCGCCGCGCATCGTGGTTTGGATTTGCAGATCCGCGCTCATGGCGACCATCGCGCCGGACTCCGCAACCACCGTTTCGCCGGCGGCTTCGAACGCTATCTTCACCATTCCGAAATCGGGGGCATCGATGATTTCGTGACGCATGGCTCAGGCCTCCCTCGCCGGCAATCGGCCGCCGACTGTTTGTCCATATTCCGAAGGGTTGCGACTTTGGATGTACAGCTTGCCACGCCCGTAAAGCCGCAGCACTAACCCTTCACCGGAGAGAAAGCTGGCGATCAATCCGTCAGCAGCTTTTGAGATTTGATAGCTGATGTGTGAAGTGAATGCGACCAAGTGACCGGTATCGACGATCATTTCGCCATCCAAATCGATTTCCTCGATGGCGCCAAAAGCGTTGATCAGGACGGGCCCACTGCCGCGTGCCACCAAGAAGAACAAGCTCTCGCCGCTGAAGAAGCCTTTGAAACCTTGAAATTGGGTGTCAAGCTGCACCGAATCCGGCGCG
Organism: Polyangiaceae bacterium; assembly: GCA_035496495.1. Taxonomy (GTDB): domain Bacteria; phylum Myxococcota_A; class Polyangia; order Polyangiales; family Polyangiaceae; genus SZUA-265. The sequence continues at coordinate 171 of DATJEQ010000406.1, read as the reverse complement.
GCGACATAGCTGCTGCCTTGGATGAGGAGTTCTTCGTTCGCATTTAATGAATGCACGATCATGTCACCGCACAAATCCGGCGCGAAGGTGTCGTGCCCCGGGCCGCCCACTGCGGTGAAACTATTCGTGAAGAAGGATTCGCCGCCCAGGGCGCTGCGCTTGAGCGCTTTG
>DATJEQ010000405.1:0-4026 GCA_035496495.1 Polyangiaceae bacterium | reverse complement strand
GGCTCTGCCCTCATCGATACTCCGGAAGCGAATCCGGTGCGCGCGGCGTATGCGGCGTACTTTTACGGCAGTCCCAACTCACGATCGAGTTGGGATCTCACTGCAGCCCTGTACGCTGCGCGCGGCGCGTCGAGCTATTGGGACCTCGTTAGTGTGGGTTACAACAAAGTCGAAGATGACGGCAAAAACGCTTGGCAACCGAGCCCGGACCTCGAGCACAGCTACCTGCTGAAGAAAGCCGACGATGCGACGATGGAAAGCGTGTTGAGCGATCTCATGATCAAGCCACCGAGCGTGGCACAGTAGACCATCTCGGACGCACTCGGCACTCGCCGCTCAGTCCACGACGAACTCTATCGTTATCCCACCCATTACGGTTCCTGTGGCGTTCTTTTGCGTCACGTGCACGATAGAGCGCTCACCCCGACGCGCGCCCGCCGGCGGTTCCCACTGCACGGTGAACACCTTCACTTCATTGGGCTGTTTGTTCATGCGCACTACACCGATGGGCGCGTTGACGTCGAGAAAGCGCCGACCAGCGACGACGCTGACTTCACCGCCCTTGTGTTCGAGGACACGGCCTTCACCGGACGGTTCCAGATCGAACTTGGTGCCAGGTTCCACGGTCAGCACGCCTTCTACGGCCCCGAGTTTGGTGCGAATGCGCGCGCGATCGAGCAGAATGAATTCTGCACCGAGAGCGACGCCGCTCGGTCGCACGCGTGATGCCCGAGGAATTTGAGGAAAGAGTTTGCCGTCATCATCCAGCCAGAGCCCTACCTTGGCTCCCGCCGGCACGCTGCTGCGATCGACTTGAATTTGCACGTCATTGGACGGGTCTGCTTTGTTGCCTGCAAGAAACGAAAACGTTTTCATGGCGTTCTCCTCCGGTCGCTGCTCGCGCTCAGACGACGGCGAGATTTCTCTGCGTAATGTTGTTGATTTGCGTGCGCACGTCACCGGCAATCGTCATCGGTGAGATGTCGTTGGAGGCCAGTACCATCGCCAACGCACACGCGTGATAGAAGCCCGGTGCGTACTCGAAAGCCGCTGTATGAATGCCCGCGACTTGCGCTGCGGTCACGTGCAGCCGAAAGATCACGGTCTTGCCCGTGCCCAAGCCGCCTCCCCCGACGGGATCCGCCAAGTAGCCGTCCTCGCGCGCGTCTGCACCGGCGACCACAATGCCCATCGGCACGTTGTCGTCGGACTGAACCCAGTCGATCGGGAACATGAAGCCCGTCGAACAAGACGCGAGGTTGCAGGTGACTCGAATGCAGCGCGCATCCGCAGTAGTGCCGCCGAAGGACTCATTTTTGACGCGCACGAATACCCAGTGATCGCCGGAAGCGCCGATGGTGGAATTACCGCCGGCAACGGCGGTGTCGAAAATGCCGTTGAGCGCGCTCGTCTGGTCAGTGACGACGGGGAAGGCGGTTACTGGACCACCAGCATTGGTAGTGTCGCCAGGGATCGTATTCGCGGCCACGACGATCACGTCTGAAATCCACCATCCGATCGAAGGCTCGACTCCTTCATCGGCGGGATTGTCGCGCACGATCATGTTGCTGCGGCCCGCGGCCGTCCAAACCGTAGCGGCTGCACAGTCCGCACGACCGAAACCCATGTGATCGTTGCGCGGCCCTTCCGGCGCGGAGCTGTATCCGAATTGCCCCGTCTTGGCAGCGGTGGCTTTGATCCGCAAAGCCACGGCAGGGGCACCGAGTGTCGGCTCCAAACTGCGGACCAGCGCGGCAATGCCCGCCACTTGCGCAGTCGCGAACGATGTTCCAGTGGATGACGCGTATCCCGCTTGAGCCCGGCAAAGAACGTTGGCGCCGGGCGCGACGACGGAGAGCTCCGGACCGAACTTCGATCCCACGTTGGCCGCACCGCTCCCGATGGTGTCCCGCCACTGGTCGTAGTGCTTGGCGACGATGCCTTGCTCGGTCATGCCGCAAATGATCATTCCCGGAAGCAGAGTATTGTTGGGCGGCGGCTGGGCGGTGACGTACGCCTCGTAACCGATTGCCGAGCTCGGATCGATGCCGGCACCGCTGCCGAAATCACCGGCCGGAACGCACACCAGGCAATCGCTCGGAAGCGCCATGTGAAGCGCATCGTTCACTGAGGTGTCTTGCATGATGCTGGTGGATGCGCCCACTGCGAGGCACAGGATGAGCTTGCGCCCTGGAGTAGCAGCATCATCGGAGGCGACTCGATTGATCGCTGCCACCACTGCGGTATTCGACAGCACGGGAACTGCACGCAAGGAAATGAACGTGCATGCTGGAGCTACGCCAACCATCCCACCACCAGGGCCGACCGAGTGTGGCGACCCAAGGAGGCTGAGCATGGCGGTGCCGTGCGCCGCGCCAGCCTGCGGCAAAGTATCTTGACCACCGTCGGAAGTGCGAAATTGGGTGAACGGAGGCAGGTCGGTGAGAGTAAGGTCCACGCCGCCATCGAGCAGATAGACGACGGTGTTGGGATCTCCCGTGGCGAAGCCCCAGGCGTACGGACCACCAATGCGTTTCATGTTCCATTGGTTCCCGATGGTCTCGTCGTCGCTCGCAGCGACGCCGAACTGATCGTCGTTCGTCGGATAAAGCGTTCCGGCAAGCGGAGATATGAGCGGAATGACGTCAAACACCACCATGGTCAATCCACGGCTCAGCGCCTGAATTTGCGGCCCCACGTGGTACGCGGAATTTTCGCGGGTGTCCTTGGTCTTGTAATAGCGGTAGGGCCTCATCATTTTGGAGCGCTCCGGCACTTCGTGCAGGCCGAACCGCGCGTAAGGATCGCTCGATGGAATTCGCTTGGTGAGCTCGGCGCCGTCTCGGATCAACAGGACACCCGGCTGCGGCGAGACCAGACCCAGAGCGCTCGGAATATCGACGCGCTGGTACACCGGTGCAATGCCTGCCAGATGACTACCGAACTCGTGCTCGATGCTCTTGAGACGCTCGCTCGTGAGCATTTCACTGTCTTGTGTGCGCACCCAGCGGTGGTGGGAATCATTATTCACGCGCGAATGCGGCCGATGCTCCGGCTGTGCTTCCACCGCCCCGTGCCTTTGAGAAGGATGACTTCCGTCGTCCAACTTGAGGCCAACCTTTTTCAAGGACTTCTCTAGGTCATCTTCCGTGACCGCTTTTTCGAACACGAGCAGCGCGCGTTCTGGAACTAGGCGCATCAGCTCGTTGCCACTCTTCAATGTGGTAGGAAACTCTTGCTGAGCCACTGTGGATACTCCCTCAGAGCGCGGGTGCCCCGCTTAGACGCTAAGAACCTGACGTGTGGAGCGGCGGATGCTGCTGCCGCCGCTCATGCGCAGTCAAGCGAATTTCACGGCGCTTAGTTTCAACTTGAAACGAAGCGCGAGAACGCCGGTTCTGCGGTTATATAAGCCACTTGACGGACGCTACGTTGTCAGTGAGCTGAGACATCCCCGCATTCTGAGAGCGAATTTCTTGCCAAAGCGCCGCGCTTTCGCGCGAGCCGCTTTGCAGGTTTGGTTTGTGTGTGGCTTGCAAAGCGCCTCGCGACAATGGCATTCCGTCAGCAGCCGGTGCCGGGTTCGCCGGATTTCATGGGCGTTCGGGCCTCGCGTGCTGATCGTGATCTGTTCGTGCCAAAGTCGGTTGAGGTCGATCTGGCCTCCGCCGCGCGCGCGCCGTCGGCTCGCGTTCAGGTAGGATTTTCGCATGGATCTGAGGGGATGCCTCAGGTCAGTGACGGTCAGTGACCACTGAGCAAGCCGTTGTCGCAATCCTTGACGGTTCCCGACGTCGTTATGGACGCTTGCTGTGCTCCCGTCACCATTTCGCAATGTAACCAAGTAGCCACGAGATCGAACTGAACGTCGATAGTACAATCGTAGTTCCCGACGCCCGGATCTTTGAAGTCCACGAAAGGTATGTTGCGGGATCGAGTGAACGTGAACGAGCCGGTGGCAAGAGCTCCGCTCGACATTACCTGTGGCATGCCCGCGTCCGGCGCACCCCCATCGGTTGACGGGCC
>DATJEQ010000404.1:0-8193 GCA_035496495.1 Polyangiaceae bacterium | reverse complement strand
CCACCAGTGCTACCAGCCGCCCCCGGCATTCCGCCCGTCATCGTCATGCCTCCAGCGCCGAGCGTGCCACCCGTTGTCGTGCCGCCGAAAGCTGTGGTCCCTCCCGTAACCCCGGTCGCCGTACCGCCAGCGCCAGCCGACACCGCGCCTCCAGCGTTGCCCATCGTGCCGCCGGCTCCCACCGCTTGGTTGTTCGTCCCCGAAGTCGTGCTGGAGCATGCAAACAAGAGCACAGAGCTGAGGGCGGAAATCAGTGCATTGCGGGGCAGAGCATTGCGGGGCACAGCGCGCTTCATAATTGGCTCCCTGGAGTAATCAGAACGAGAAGAAAACCGCGGCGAGGACCGGTTCAACCCCGCGCGGGGTGCACGCAGGCTCACGTTCTACGTGGCTTGCACCATGAACTTTCATGTCAGCAAATCTTCCTGAAAATCACGACTCCTACAGCTTCAATAGACAAATCCTTCTAGGGAATAATCGTTGAGATTCGCCCACTTGCAGGTGAATGTGGGCAACTTGCCCACCCCACTTGCCCTGGTTAGCCGCACCCGAGCGAATGCTGAGCTACGCGCGGGGGAAGCGGACATAAAAGTGAAGCGTAGAGTGGTTTTGCTCCCACACCCTTTCTGATAAAGACGCGGGTACGCGCGGGGTAGGCGCGCCCTCATTCCTTGAACACCATCCTTTGCGGAGGCGACGTAAGAACATGACCAAGACCAAGATTTCATTCGGGCTGCTCCTGGCGGGCGCGGCGTTGATTTATGGCTGCAGTTCGAAGAAGGACACAGCCACCTCCAACACCAATACCAACCCGACCCCAAGCGGTGGCAACACCTCTACCGGCGGCACTCCCGCAACAGGCGGCACCCCAGCAACAGGCGGCAACGCTGTTGGCGGCGCTGCTACCGGCGGTACCGGGGGATCCAGCGGCGGAATGTCAGCGACGGGTGGAGCGGTGGGGGTTGCCCCCGATGCCACGGGCCATTGCCCGCGACGCTCGCTCAAGCACACCGATGACATGCTGTGCTACTGCCAACCTGCATCGCTGACGATGTGTATGGATGGTTGCGTTGATCCGCAGATTGACGCCGATCACTGCGGAAGCTGCACGACCCCGTGCCCTGCAACCGCTGAATGCAACGCGGGCACATGCAGCGCAACGCCCACCGTCGCGGTTCCGGCCGCAGCCGGCTGTGACTCGATGCGCCTGGCGCTCGACAGTGCGGGCACGCTTTACTGGACGGACAAGGCGCATGGAACTGTCATGAGCCAGGCAGCCGGTGGTCAGCCCGTGATGATCGCCACCGCGCAGATGGCGCCAACGGTGATCAAAGTCGGCGGCACTAACGTTTTCTGGCTGAATTCTACAACCAACGAGATCATGAAGGCCCCCACCGCCGGTGGCGCTGCCACGGCGCTCGTGACGGTGACCTCGATGATGCTGGACGGCGGCGGAACCTCCGACATCGGTGGCTTCACGCTCTCAGCCGACGGCATGACGTTGTACTACTCAACCGGAAAGACGATCATGCAGATCCCCACGGCGGGTGGCACCGCCACCGAGGTGGGTCATGAGGATTCTGGCTTCCCGAAGGGCCTTGCGGTCGACGCGATGGGCACGCTGATGGCATATCCGGCAGACATCAACGGCGACGTCGACATCATGCACATCATGGCGGGCACCCCTGCCGTGTGCGCATCGATGGATTCGACCACCGCCACCAATTCGAACTGTGGTCGCGCGGGCCGTTCGCAGGGTTCGCTCAACCTCGAGGACATCTTCATCGTCAACGGCGTGGTCTACTGGGCTAATCAGGGTCAGGTGTTGAGCTCTGATGCCGCAAATCCACCCGGCGTCTACGACACAGTGGCTTCGGGTAGCGCGGATGCGAGCAAAGTCACCGCGATGACCATCCAGGGCACCACGGTGTACTTCGCCGATGATACGGGACTCGTGCTCAAGGCTCCGTTGATGACCGGCGCAATGACCACCAAATTGGCGCGTGGTCAGAAGGACATGACGACGCTCGCGGGAGTGAGTTCTATCGCGGCCAGCGACACCATGATCTACTGGGCCAGTCCAACCTGCGAGATCTTGAGCGTGCCCGCGCAATAAAGGCGATAAACGCCAATGGAAACCGCGCGCTACGGCGCGCGGTTTCGTTTTGTGGCCCAGCAATCAGGCCCCGCTGCACCAACAGCGCATTTTCAGCGCTTACAGCCCGATCAGGCGCTTGAAGCGTTTGCCGTCGGCGAACATGTCGACGTTGGTGAACACGTAGTGCACCGTCTCGTGATCGACGTCTTTGGCAATGCCAGCCAGTCGCTCAATCGCTGGATCTTCGTAACGCGATTTGCGACCCGCTGGCCCATGCAAACGGTAGTAGGCGACTTTGCGCTTTGACGGCCCGCTCTGCAGCGGATCCCGAGCAGCGATAGTGCCGGTTTCGTGCGCCAGGTCATCGGCGTCGTCCGCATCCCAACCCGGCCCTGGTTCGAAGACGACCGTTTGAAAATGCCCCGTGACGTCTTTCAAGAAATCCCGCAACGCCGCCTTGTTGGTCCGCGATTGTGCAAAATCCTGCGAGGCCACAAAAACGGCCGTTTTCGCGCTCAGCTCTTCAGCGACTTCGTCCAGAGTGCGCAGTGCGGTTTCCACCACCTTGCCGGAACGAAAGCTTTCTTGGCTCACTTCGCGTGGCCCAAGGAGCGCAAAGCGAAACCCTTTGGGCGCCTCGCGACGCCAACGACGGATGGTGCCGGGGCCCGGAACGGCGCGATGAGTCTCCTGCACTTCAACAAAGTCGTATTCTTTGAAGTAGCGCGTGGCGGGAACGGCGAAACCGGCACAACCAACGGTGATCATTTTTGTTGCGGCGGCACACTAACACACCTCCCCCGCATTCGGGCCAAGCTCACTGGAGCGATTCCGACAAACAAGCTCCTATTCGCTAGAGAACACACAAATCGCTGGCCGCGACGCCCAGCGGGACTCACCACACGGCCCAGGTTGGACAGTCACGCTGTAGGGAAAGTTCGAACCACTGGCTATCTGCACAGCACACTGCTAGTCACGCGCTCAGCGTTTTCATCAACCTGTGCTTCGTCGCACGAACGCATCGCGCGGCGACGTTTCACGAGAAACGCCACTGGTCCGCGTTGAAGGTGCAAAAACTCAGCGCACTATTAGATTGATGATGCGGCCCGGAACATACGCGACCTTAGCTGGAGCCTTCCCGCCCAGGTGCGGGGCAACACCGGCCGCATTCAAGGCTAACTCCAGCACTGTTGCCTCCGCCGCATCGCGCGCCACGGTGACTCGGCCGCGCACCTTGCCATTAACCTGCACCGGGATTTCGACCACTTCGTCCACGCACAGCGTGGGATCGAACTTGGGCCAAGGTTCGTGCGTGAGACTGGAAGAATGACCCAGTTCAGCCCATAGGCTTTCGCACAGGTGAGGCGCAAAGGGCGAGAGGCATAGGATCAAGGCCTCTAGCGCGGCTTTAGGGACGCGCTCCAATCCTTGCAGGTGATTGGAGAAGATCATCATTGTGCTGACCGCAGTGTTGAAGCGCAGGCCTTCGATGTCCTCTGTGACTTTCTTGATCGTGCGATGCACCAACTTCTCGGTCTCAATGCCCGCAGGCTCCGGCGCCAGCGCCCCGGTTCCCAGCTTGTGCACTCGATCCAAGAAGCGACGTACCCCTTGAATGCCGCTGGTTTGCCACGGTTTGACCTGCTCGAAGGGGCCCATGAACATTTCGTAAACGCGCAAGCTGTCCGCACCGAAGTCTCGCACTACGTCGTCGGGGTTGACCACGTTGCCGCGCGCCTTGCTCATCTTTTCCCCGGATTCACCGAGGATCATGCCCTGATGCACCAGGTTGTGGAATGGCTCGGTGTGCTTCACCACGCCTTCATCGAACAGCACTTTATGCCAAAACCGCGCGTACAACAAATGCAGCACTGCGTGCTCCGAACCGCCCACGTACAGATCGACGGGCATCCAATCGTCGTACGCCGCTGTGCTGAAGATCTCCTGGTTGTTGTGCGGATCTAAGTAGCGCAGGTAGTACCAACACGAACCCGCCCACTGGGGCATGGTGTTCGTTTCGCGCGCATACCACTTCCCTTCCCTCTGGAAGAAACGCCAATCGAGCGCTTTCGCCAGGGGCCCTTGCGGATCGCCCGGGTGATAGTCCTCTAGCTGCGGCAGCGTGAGTGGCAGCTCGCTTGCATCGACTGCAATGGGCTGGCTGTAATCAATGGTGTATGGAGCGCCAGAGCGCGGATCGCCCTGCGTTTGCACGGGGAAATACACGGGAATGGGCTCACCCCAGTAGCGCTGGCGACTGAACACCCAATCGCGCAATTTGTACTGCACGCGCTTTCTGCCAAGCCCTTCGCGCTGCAAATGATCGAGGATCTTTGCCTTGAACTCCGCCGTCGGCAGGCCCGTGAATTGACCCGAGCGCACCGCAATGCCATCGTCGCAAAAGGCTTCGGACAATTGTTCGTGCAGCTGACCATCAGGGCTCACGACTTCAACAATGGGCAGCGAAAATCGCGTAGCGAATTCGAAATCCCGCTCGTCGTGTGCGGGGACCGCCATGATCGCACCGGTGCCATAGGCGCCCAGGACGTAATCCGCAGTGTAGATGGGGATCCGCGCACCGTTCATAGGGTTCTGCGCGTAGGCACCGGTGAACACGCCGGTCTTCTCTTTGGACAGCGCCGTGCGTTCCAAATCGCTCTTACGCGCCGCAGCCTGGGCATACGCCTCCACCTGCGCCCGCTGCTCTGGTGAACTGATCGCCGGCGTCAGCGGATGATCGGGCGCAATCACCATGTACGTCGCCCCGAACAGTGTGTCGGGACGCGTGGTGAACACCGTCAACTTCTCGGCGCGATCGGCCAGTGGGAAATCGACCTCAGCCCCTTCGCTGCGCCCAATCCAGTCGCGCTGTTTTTGCCTGGTTTCGGGCCAATCGAGCCCCTCTAAATCAGCGGCCAACCGATCCGCGTACGCGGTGATGCGCAGCTGCCACTGACGCAGCGGTTGGCGCACCACGGGGTGCCCGCCGCGCTCACTGAGGCCATCGATCACCTCTTCGTTCGCGAGCACGGTGCCCAAGGCGGGGCACCAGTTGACTGGGATCTCAGCCTGAAAGGCCAACCCGCGGTGGAACAGCTTGAGAAAAATCCACTGCGTCCAGCGCACGTAGGCGGGATCGGTGGTGTCGACTTCGCGCGACCAGTCGTAACTAAAACCCAGCGATTTGAGCTGACGGCGAAATGTATCGATATTCTTCTTGGTAGTGACCGCCGGGTGCGTGCCGGTTTGAATCGCGTGCTGTTCAGCAGGCAACCCGAATGCGTCCCAACCCATAGGGTGCAACACATCGAAGCCGCACATGCGCTTGTAGCGCGCAATGATGTCGGTCGCCGTGTAACCCTCGGGATGCCCCACATGCAGACCCGACCCCGACGGATAGGGAAACATGTCGAGCACGTAAATCTTGGGGCACCCTGCTCGCCGCGCGCTCTTGAATGTCTGGTGTTCTTCCCAGTACTTCTGCCAGAAAGGCTCTATTTCCAGGTGATTGTAGGGCATTTACGGAGCTTGGGGTGAGGGCAGGCTGTAGCAGAAGGCGCCAGCCGAGGTAAGAGTCGCGAGCACTATTAGCAGGATTCACTGGCAGGCAGCGCGCAACGGCGCCGGCGAAACCAGCGCGATTTGCCCAGAGCGACTCCAGATCAGCAGCTCACCGTTAAACCAGAGAACCCCGGCGAGCGGCACACCCATGAGGGCGACCGGGCAGCCTTCACGGGCGTGCGACTTCACTAGCGAAATCTCCCCCCCTTGCAGGGGAACGTACGCCGTCCCTTGGGCGTCGAAGACTGGGCGACCGCTTGCTTCCCCCCCCAGTGGTGTGGCGTCTAGCGCATTACCCTGATCGACATTCAGCTGGGCTGGCAGAGGCAAGCGTGCAACGGCCCTGCCGCGCGTCGAGACGGCCCACTGGTGATGATCGCTTCCGGGGAACACGACAAAACCTCGACTGTCCCAGTGTGGGCCTGCGACAATTTCCACCACTGCCGTGTAAGTCCATGCTGCAGACCCAGACGACTCAATGGCGTAGAGCTTTCGTCCCACGGTCGCCACGTAAACGCGCCCGTGATCATCGCTGACGGGGCCTCCAATCGCAGAACCTTGCAGCGTGTAGTTCCACAACAAGGCGCCGTCGGCAGCGAGTGCGTGCAAATACCCTTCGGCCGTAGCCAGCACCACTTGGCCCGCCGCCGTCACTATTGGGTCAGCGCACAGCGGCGATGCCGTATTGTATCGCCAGACCACCGGGGCGAGCAATGGCGGTGCAGCCAACGGCTGCGCCGCTGCATGTTTCACCGGTGCAACATGTGGCACCTGCGGGACCCCTTCCCTAGCATGCCCCGTGCGCACCTGGGCCGCGCACGACACTGCCGTCGACAGCGCAAATACCGTTCCCAAAACGAGGCCGTGGACTTGTCCGAAGCGACCGCGAGTGCGACGGGTTGGCGGCGCGGAGGGTGCGAACATGCGGGCGTGGCTTCTCAGCTCAGGCCGCGGATGGCAAGCATTTCTACCCTACTGCCGCAGTCTGCTGCACTTGCTGCGCCGCGCGGCTAGACTGCCAGCGGTATGATCAAGGTTTTCGGGCTGACCGGGGGCGTGGCCTCGGGCAAGAGCACGGTCGCGCAGTGCTTCGCAGGAGCTGGCGTTGAGGTGATCGATGCAGACCAGCTGGCGCGACAGGCCGTGGCACCGGGATCGCCCGGGTTGCGCGAAGTCGTCGCCCGTTTTGGTTCGCAGATGCTCAATGACGGGGGCGAACTCAACCGCAAACGCTTGGGAGATGTGGTTTTTTCGGACAGCCAGGCCTTGGCGCAGCTGGGCGCAATTGTTCACCCGCGGGTGGCGGAGCTGTTCGCAGGACGCAAGGCCGCGCTGGAGGGCAAGGGCGTGCAGCTCGCGTGCTATGACGTGCCTTTGTTGTTCGAGCGAAAGCTGGAGGATCAATTGCGACCCATCGTTGTGGTCAGCGTGCCGCCGCAGACGCAGCTCGAGCGACTGATGGCCCGTGATCACTTAACGGCGGCGCAGGCCGAGGCACGCCTGGGCAGTCAATTGCCCTTGAAAGACAAAGCTGCGCTGGCGGATTACGTCATCGACAACAGCAAGGGCCGCGAAGAGACCGAGCGGCAAGCGCTCAGCGTTCTTGCTGCAATTCGCGCACAGCTCAACGCGAGCTGACCCGCGCGTTGGCTGCCATTACCGTATTTTCCAAGAGCAGCGCGATGGTCATAGGGCCAACGCCGCCCGGAACCGGCGTGATCGCGCCGGCAATTGGAGAAACAGCATCGAAATCCACATCGCCGCACAGCTTGCCCTGGGCGTCGCGGTTCATTCCCACGTCGATCACGGCTGCGCCGGGCTTGATGAACTCGGCACCGACGAAGCGCGGTTTCCCAATGGCGGCAATCAGAATATCGGCCGTGCGGCATAAGGCCGGCAAATCTTTCGTGCGGGAATGCGCGATGGTCACTGTGGCATTGGCCTGCAAGAGCAGCGCCGCCATCGGCTTGCCCACAATGTTGCTGCGACCGATCACCACCGCGTGTGCGCCTTCAATCTTCACTTCCGCAGCCTTGAGCAACCGCATGCAGCCCTGCGGGGTGCACGGCGCAAGCCCCGGCGTACCCGACCACAGCGCACCGACATTCACGGCATGAAATCCGTCGACATCTTTGCTGGGATCGACCGCGGCCAGCACGGCTTTTTCGCTGATTCCACCCGGCAGCGGCAACTGCACTAAAATGCCGTCGACCGCGGGATCTTCATTGCACCGACGCACCTGTGCGAGAATTTCTTGCTCACTCGCGCTCGCGGGCAACCGCAACACGCCGCCGGCAAACCCAGCCGCCCGCGCGGCTTGCTCTTTGTTGCGCACGTAAACCTGAGAAGCTGGGTCGTCACCGGCGAGAATGACCTGAAGGCAGGGCGCTCTCTTGTGCGTGCGGGTGAACTCAGCGGCCCGCTTCGCGACTTCCTCGCGTACCAGAGCGGCTTCTGCTTTTCCGTCAATGATGCGTGCCATGGCTTTCGCAGCCTTTCCTAACAAAAGCCGTTGCGCACCGCCATGCCCATCG